>JALZOQ010000016.1 GCA_030913835.1 Actinomycetota bacterium
CTCCAGGGTCAGACCCTCGGACAGGTCCAGCTGGGGCACGGCCGTGGCGGCCCGCTCTGGATACGTCAGCGCGAAGGAGATCGGGACGCGCATGTCCGGGTAGCCGAGGTGGGCGAGCGCGCCGCCGTCGCGGAAGCGGACGATGGCGTGCACCGTCGAGGACGGGTGGATCACGACCTCGATCTGGTCATAGTCGAGCCTGAAGAGGAAGTGCGCCTCGATCACCTCTAGACCCTTGTTCGCGAGCGTGGCCGAATCGGTTGTGACCTTCGGTCCCATGTTCCAGGTCGGGTGTGCGAGCGCGTCCGCCGGGGTTACGTCGGCGAGGTCGTCACGGCTGCGCCCGCGGAACGGACCGCCCGACGCGGTCAGGACCAGCGAGCCGACGGTTTCGGGCGCCCTGCCCTCGAGGCACTGGAAGGCCGCGGAGTGCTCGCTGTCGACCGGGAGCAATCGCCCTCTCCCACGCTCGCGAGCTGCCAGAGCGAGCTCTCCGGCCGCGACGAGGCTCTCCTTGTTCGCGAGCGCGAGGTCGACGCCCCGCTCGAGCGCCCAGAGCGTGGCGGGCAGTCCGGCGAAGCCGACGACGGCATTCAGGACAACGTCTGGCTGCGAGCGCTCCAGCAGCTCCGTCAGGTCACCCCCCACCTGCGTGTGCGGCGCGAGACCGTCGATCGGCTGCGAACCGGACGCCGCGGCCGCCAGCTCGAGCTCAGGGTGCCCGGCGACGATCTCCAGCGCCTGGCGGCCGATCGATCCTGTCGCGCCTAGCAGGGCGATGCGCTTCATGGCGCCTCAGTGTGCAGAAAGTCCAGCAGGATGCGGTTGAACTCCGCTGGGCGCTCGAGCGGGATCATGTGAGCGGTGTCCGCCAGCGTGACCTTCTGCGCTCCGGGGATGCCCTCGGCGAGAACGTCTGCGATCTGCTGCATGTCCTCTACGTCGGCGTCGCCGATCATCACGAGCGTCGGCATCGCAATGTGGCCGAGCCGTCGACGCGCCGGAGGCTCGAGCGGCGGCGGCGACGTCGGCTCCGGATCGGGCAGCGGAATCTCGAACGCCCGCCGCTGCATCTCCCCGACGAAGGCCCGCATTGCCGGATCGACCGCGTCGGGACCCCGCCCGGGCCCGTCGACCCAGAGTGCCAGGTTCAGCTCGACCGCCCGGTCCAGATCGCCGGCTCCGTACGCCTGGTCCTCCTGCTCGCCGAAGCGCTTGACCTCGTCCGACCAGTCCCAGTCGGGCAGCCCGGCGGCGACGAGAACGAGCCGGTCGACGCGCTCGGGCTGGAAGAGTGTGAGCTCGAGTGCGACACGGCCGCCGAGCGAGGCGCCGACGAGCGTCGTCCGCTCGAGGCCGAGGTGGTCGAGCAACGCACGCAGGTCGTCGACGTAGGTCGCAGTGCCGCTCGGGAGGCTGGAGTCGCCGAAGCCGCGCTGGTCGTACGTCACGACCGTGAAGTGCGGCTCGAGCACCGGAACCGCTTCCCGCCACATCCGGCGATCGGCGATCCCCTCGTGGATCAGCGTCACAGCGGGGCCCGATCCGCGCACCTCGTACGCGATTCGAGCTCCGTTCAACTCGGCAGTGCTCATTGGAGCGCCAGGATGGCGTAGAAGCCTGCAACGGCGGCGAAGAGCGGCGCGTCGAGGCGATCGAGGACGCCGCCGTGGCCGGCGAGGAGGCGGCCCGAATCCTTCACGCCCATGTCGCGCTTGAGCGCCGACTCGAACAGGTCTCCGGCCGCGCCGGCGAGTGCAACGACCGCGCCGAGCGCGACCGGACGCCAGCCGGGGAGGAACCCTTCGTCGTTCTTGTACAGCGTGATGAACGCGACGAAGATCGCAGCCGCTGTCCCGGCCACGAAGCCCTCCCACGTCTTTCCCGGCGACAGCGTCGGCGCCAGCCGGTGCCGCCCGACGAAGCGCCCGACGAAGAACGCGATCGTGTCGTCCGCGAAGATGGCGAGCAGGACGGCGAACGCCGCGAGCCGCCCGACCGTGGGCGAGCCCATGTCCCGCAGGAGCAAGAGGTAGCCGAGCCCGAGTCCGACCCAGGCGGGTCCCAGGACCGTCGACGAGATCGCCACGGTCGCAGGCTGCCGGGTCGACGCGATCCCGTAGAGCACGAACGAGAAGAGCAGCGTGGCCAGGAAGCCTGCGAGCATCCACTCGACTCCACCCAGCCGGGCGCCCGCGAGCGCGAGCAGCGCGCCACCGTAGCCGGCCAGGACCAGTGGCCGCAGGGGGCGCACCATCGAGTAGTACTCGTGCAGCGCGACGAGCGCCGCCACCGCCAGCAGCGCGAACAGCCACCATCCTCCAAGCCACACGGCACCCAGGACGATGGGCAGGCCGACGATGGTGACGGCGATGCGCGAGAGGAACGGCGTCATCGGCCGCCGAACCGGCGCCGGCGACTCGCGTACTCCTCGAGCGCGCCTCGGAGCTCCCGCTCGCCGAAGTCGGGCCAGAGGGTGTCGACGAACACGAGCTCCGCGTAGGCGAGCTGCCAGAGGAGGAAGTTCGAGATCCGGAGCTCGCCCGAGGTCCGAATCAGCACGTCCGGATCGGGCATGGCCGGCTCGTAAAGGCTGGCCTCGAGCAGCGCCTCGTCCACGTCCTCCGCTTCGGCGCCCGACTCGACGATCCGCCGGGCCGCCTCGACGAGCTCGGCGCGACCGCCGTAGTCAAAGGCGATCCAGAGCTGGAGGCGCGTGTTGGACGCGGTCTCGCCCTCGAGCGCCTCCATCCGGGCGAGCAGCTCCGCGGGCGCGCGATCCCGCCGCCCGATGAAGCGGACGTGCACCCCCTGCCGCGCCAGGTCGGGCAGCTCGCGCTCGATCGTCTCGCCGAAGATCTCCATCAGCTTCTCCACCTCGTCCTGCGGCCGGCCCCAGTTCTCGGTCGAGAACGCGTACACGGCGAGAGAACGAATGCCGAGATCGATCGCCGCCTCGACCGTGCGACGCAGCGCCCGTGTGCCCGCCCGGTGCCCGGCGGCCGTGGGCAGCCGCCGGCCCTGCGCCCAGCGCCCGTTGCCGTCCATGATGATCGCGACCGACTCCGCGACCTCCGGCAGCTCCGGCTCGTGGAGCGGTCGGATCGAGCGGAGCGTCTTGATGCGGGTGAGCAGGCTCAAGCGCCTGGTCAGACTTCCATTATCTCGGCCTCTTTGTGCTTCAGCGCCTCGTCGATCGCCTTCGTGTGCTCGTCCGTCAGCTTCTGGACGCGATCCTCCGCCCGGCGCTCGTCGTCGTCGCCGACCTCGCCCTTCACGACCAACTCCTTGAGGTGCCGCATCGCGTCGCGCCTGATCTCGCGCACAGCGACGCGATGACCCTCGGCGAGGTTGCGGACGACCTTGACGAGCTCCTTGCGCCGTTCCTCCGTGAGCTGCGGGATCGGCAGACGGATCAGCTTGCCGTCGTTCGAGGGCGTGAGGCCGAGCTCAGACTCCTGGATCGCCTTTTCGATCGCCTTGATCGAGCCCGGATCGAACGGCTGGACGGTGAGCATCCGCGCCTCCGGCGTGTTGATCGTGGCGAGCTGCTTCAACGGCGTCTGCGTGCCGTAGTAGTCGATCTGGATCCGGTCGAGGAGCGCCGCGGAGGCGCGCCCGGTGCGGACGGTGTTGAACTCGGTGCGCGCGTGCTCGACGGACTTGTCCATCCGGGTCTCCGCGTCCTGAATCAGGTCCTCAGCGGCCATCGCTCCCTCCCTCGTCGCTCGGCGTGGAGATGATCGTCCCGACCCGCTCGCCGGAGATCACCCGCCCGATGTTCCCGTTTTGAAGCTCGAACACGTAGATCGGCAAGTGATTGTCCATGCACAGCGAGAGCGCCGTCGTGTCCATCACCTTCAGCCCGCGCTCGATCGCCTCGAGGTGCGTCAGCTCCGGGAGAAGCTCGGCGGCCGGATCCTGATTCGGATCCTCGTCGTAGACCCCCTGGACCGCGTGCTTGGCCATCAGGATCGCGTCGGCGCCGATCTCGAGCGCGCGCAGCGCCGCGGCCGTGTCGGTCGTGAAGAACGGGTTGCCGGTGCCCGCGGCGAAGATCACGAGCCGGCCCTTCTCGAGGTGCCGGATCGCGCGGCGGCGGATGTACGGCTCGGCGACCTCCTTGACCTCGAGCGCCGAGAGGATTCGCGTGTCGAGGCCCTGGTCCTCGAGCGTGTCCTGGAGCACGACCGAGTTCATCACGGTCGCGAGCATCCCGTTGTAGTCGGCGGTGGCGCGGTCCATGCCCTCCGCGGCCGCCGCCATCCCGCGGTAGAGGTTCCCGGCCCCGACGGCGAGCGCGATTTCGACACCGCTCGACTGCACGTCTGCGATCTCTCGCGCAATCCCGTCGATCGTTTCGCGGTCGATCCCGTGATCGCGCGGGCCCATCAGGGCCTCGCCGGACAACTTGAGCAAGATGCGCCGGAAGACCGGCCGGACCCCGCCAGAACCTCGCGTCTCGGACTCCGCTCCGACCGCCACGGTCAGCCGGTGAGCGCGAACCGCTCGAGCTCGAGCACCTCAGCGCCGTCGTCGGAGAGCGCCTGGCCGACCGACTTGCCGGTCTCGTGGATCCACGGCTGATCGAGCAGCACCTCGGCGGCAAAGAAGCGCTTGCCGAGCATGCCCTCGACGATCTTCTCCCGCGCCTGCTCCGGCTTCGACTGCACCTCGTCCGAGTTCGTATAGATCTCGCGCTCGCTCTGGACGACCTCCTCCGGCACGTCCTCGCGGCCGATCCACTGCGACGGGGTGGCGGCGGCGTGCATGGCGAGCTTCCGCGCGAGCTCGGGCGAGCCGCCCCGCACGTGGACGAGGACGCCAATCTTGTTCCGCGGCGGATGCGCGTACCCCTCGACGATCGCGCCGTCGACCGCCGAGAAGCGCGCGGCGCCGGCGACGACGATGTTCTCGCCCAGCTTGCCTGCAAGCTCCAGCCGCGCCTGCTCGAGGCTCAGCTCGGCGCCGACGCCTTCCGCCTCGACCGTTTCGAGCACCTTCTTGGCGAAGGCGAGGAACTCGTCGTTGTTCGAGACCGGCTCCGTCTCGCAGCCGACAGCGACGATCGTGCCGACCTTCGCGTCCTCGGCGATCCGGTACCCGACCTTGCCCTCGGTGGTCTCGCGCCCCGCACGCTTGGCCGCGCCGGCCACGCCCCTCTCGCGCAGCAGGATCTTCGCGGCCTCGATGTCGCCGTTCGTCTCCTGCAGTGCGCGCTTGCACTCCATCATCGGCGCGCCGGTCTGGTCGCGGAGCTCCTTGACGAGCGCGGCCGAGATCTCCGCCATCAAGCGGTCTCCTCCTGGGGAGTCTCCTCGGCAGTCTCTTCGGGAGTCCCCTCAGCGCCCGTCTCGGCCGCCGACTGCTCGCCGGGAGACACCTGCTCGTAATCGCCCTCGGGCACGGTCTCGACCGCCTCGGCCGACGGCGTCTCGTCGGCCGGCGGCGTCTCCTCAGACTCGGGAGCGGTGGCGCCGTTCCCGTTCGCCTGCTGGAAGTCGGCCGGGGTGGCCTTCGTCTGACCGGCTGCGATCCCGTCGGCGATCGCCCTGATGATCAGGCTGCAGGAGCGGATCGCGTCGTCGTTGCCCGGGATGATGTAGTCGGCCTCGTCCGGGTCGCAGTTCGTGTCGACGAGCGCCACAATCGGCAGGCCGAGCCGGCGGGCCTCGCGCACGGCCAGTTGCTCCTTGCGCAGGTCGACGATGAAGACCGCTTCGGGTTGGCGGCGCATGTCGGCGACGCCGCCCAGGTTTGCCTCGAGCTTCTCGAGCTCGGCCAGCATCGAGATGCGCTCCTTGGCGGGCAGGAGGCCGAGCTGGTCCTCGTCGCGGAGCCGGCGCAGCTCGTGCAGCCGGTCGATCCGGTCTGAGATTGTCCGCCAGTTCGTGAGCAGGCCGCCCAGCCAGCGGTGGTTCACGTAGGGCATGCCCACGCGCTTGGCCTCGGCCTCGACCGCGTCCTGGCTCTGCTTCTTGGTGCCGACGAACAGGACGGAGCCGCCGCGGTCGGCGATGTTCTTGACGAAGTCGTGGGCCTCCTGCACGAGCGCGAGCGTCTGCTGGAGGTCGATGATGTAGATGCCGCCGCGCTCGGTGAAGATGAAGCGCTTCATCTTCGGGTTCCAGCGGCGCGTCTGGTGACCGAAGTGGACTCCGGCCTCCAGGAGTTCTCGCATGCTTACGACGGGCACGGGTGAATCCCCTTTCGCTTGGTTGACGTGTGCTGCGCCGGCGGCCGCGGGTGGAACCGGCCCGTCGTGAAAGCCGGCACCGCCACCCGAGGAGCTCCACCGGGTTGGGGTGTGGAAAGGCGATTCTAGCCGAGTTCACGCCTATTCTGTGGATGTGAGCACCGGATCAGCCGACGCTGCGGTCGCGCGTCTCGCAGCGGAGATCCGGACGAACGCCTGGGAGCTCGCGCTCGAGTTCGTCGAGGAGGGGCTGCGCGACGACGCGATTCCCTCGCTGGCGCGCCTGGGCCAGATCGGCCAGCTCGGCGACGTTCCAACCTTCATCCTCGAGCTCTCGCGGGAGCTCGGCGATCCGCAGCCCGCGCGCCTGCGCAAGGGCAGCCCGCTGGCGGCGCGGGTGCACGACCACGCGCGCGAGCGCGAGGCGCTCGGTTTCGCGCCCCGGGAGATCGTCACCGAGTTCCTGATCCTGCGCCGCGTGCTCTGGCGCTACGTGTCGTTGCACAGCACAGGCCTTGCCGCCGACGAGCTGCTCGTCGTCGAGCTCCGCCTCAACGACACGATCGACCAGCTCGTCACGGAATGCGTCGTTGCGTACTTCGACCGCGCGACCTCGGAGCTGGCGATCCAGGCGCGAAGAGATCCGCTCACGCAGCTGTTGAACCACCAGGCGTTCAGCGAGCAGCTCGACGCCGAGCTCGAGCGCGCGAGGCGCTACGGGCACGGTCTAACGCTCCTCGGCTTCGACGTGGACGACTTCAAGGCGGTGAACGACACGTTCGGCCATCCCGAGGGAGACCGGGTTCTGCGCACGGTCTCGGCGGTGTTGCTGGACACGCTCCGGACGTCGGACATCGCGGGCCGGATGGGCGGAGACGAGTTCGCCGTCCTCCTCGTCGAGACCGATCTGGAGAGCGGCGGAACGTTCCTCGCACGGCTCTACGACAGCTTCTCCGAGAAGGTTGCCGCCGGCGAGCTGCCAGAAGCGTTCGGCTTCTCACCCGGACTCGGGCACTTTCCCAGCGAGGGCGACTCCGCCGACGCCCTGTTCCGGCTGGCGGACAAGCGCCTCTACGAATCGAAGCGCGCTAAGAACCTCGCCTAGGCGCCGACTCGGCGGCGCCGTCTCAGGACGTGCGGGCTCGCCCGCGCGTCCGTCTGCGCTCCCTGGCCGATCCGTTCAGCGTGAGCCGCGTGCCGCCCTAGCGTCGGAAAGCGCTGACGCGAGGTCGTTCGGCAGCGGCGAGCTGACGTCGACGTGCTCCTCGGTGATCGGGTGCGGGAACGCGATCCGCGCCGCGTGCAGGAACTGGCGCTCGAGCCCCAGCTCGGCCGGGCGGCCGTACGTGGGGTCGCCCGCGACCGGCAGGCCGATTGCAGCCAGGTGGACGCGGATCTGGTGCGTCCGGCCCGTCTCGAGCGAGACGCGCAGAACCGTATGGCGCGGGAGCAGCTCCTCGACCTCGAAGTACGTGACTGCGTCGCGCGGCTTCGCCGTGTCCAACGAGTGCCGGAGAGGATTCGTGCGGTCGCGTCCGATCGGCGCCTCGATGCGGCCGGTCCGCGAGCGCGGCCGCCCGACAACGAGTGCCAGATACTCCCGCTTCAGGTCGCGGCGCCTGAGCAGGGACTGCAGGCGGCGGTGCGCTTCCGGCGAGCGCGCGACGACGAGCAGCCCGGAGGTGTCGCGATCCAGCCGGTGCACGATCCCGGGCCGTTCCGGCTCGTCCCCGCCCGCGACGAACTGCCCGACGAGCCCGTGGACGAGCGTCCCGGTGGCGTGGCCCGGCGCCGGGTGGACGACAATCCCCGCCGGCTTGTCGACCACGAGCAGGTGCTCGTCCTCCCACGCGATCCGGAGCTCCATCTCCTCCGGCTCCACCGTCGCCGCGATCGGCCCGGGCGGTTCGAAGGCAACCTCCTCCCCACCCTCGAGCCGATGGCTCTTGGGGCGGGCAGTGCCGTCCACGAGCACGCCCCCTTCGTCGACAAGGCGCTCGGCGGCGCCGCGCGATCCGATCTCTGCGATGCCCGCGAGGAACCGGTCGAGCCGTTCCCCACCCGCGTCGTCAGGAACGCGAAGCCGCCGCGTCAGCGTCGGCCGCGCTCGCGATCGGAGGCGACGAGCGCGTAGAGCAGGATGCCCACGCCGACGACGATGAAGGTGTCGGCGAGATTGAAGGCGGGCCAGAAGCGCACGTCGAGGAAGTCAGTCACGTGCCCGAGCCGCACGCGGTCGACGAGGTTCGAGACGCTGCCCCCGATGACGAGCCCGAGCGCGACCGGGAGAACCGGGTGCCGGGCGCCGGAGCGGGCAAAGAACCAGACCATCCACGCGACCGCGAGGGCCGTAACCACGATCACCAGCGAGGTCGCGCTCGAGAAGAGCCCGAACGCGATCCCGGAGTTCTGGACGTGGTGGATCGAGAGGGGTCCGAGGACGTGGGATTCCTCGCCGAGCGCGAGCCGGCCGGAGACGAGCCGCTTCGTCAGCTGGTCCGCAGCGAGCGCGGCGACCGCGATCGCGCCGAGCCCGATCCACTGCTCGAGGCTCGCGCCAAGCGGCCGCTCCGCGAACGAGACCGGAGCGAGACCGTCGGTTGCCGAGCCGACGCGGATGTCCGGCACCCGCGCCGTGCCCCGCGCCGGCTCGCTCAACCGCGCTCTGCCTTGCGCTTGCAGTCGATGCACTGGGTGGCCCAGGGCATCGCCTCGAGCCGCTCGGGCGCGATCGGCTGCTCGCACGTGCGACACGTTCCGAACGTGCCCGCCTCGATCCGCCGAAGCGCGTCGTCGATCTCGGAGAGCACCTGCTCGGAGTTCTCCTCGAGCGTGTAGTCGATCTCGCGGTCGAGTGTCGCGGTCGCGCTGTCGCCGGGGTGATTGTCGCTCGTCCCGACCGACTCCTCGATCTCCTCCTCGAGCGAGCCCGGGTGCTCCTCGCGCAGGTACTGGATCGCGGCCTCGACCCGCGCGCGCTCCTCGAGGAGCCGCTCCCTGAACCGGTCGGTGTCGATCGCGCTCATGAACGCACGTCCTTTCTCGGTCGCTGGTCGGTGGCAGCGTTGAGCCGCCGCTCGACCTGCGCCGGGCCGACACCGTCGAGTCGTACCGTCTTGTCCCGAGCCGTGTGGCCCGAAACGAGCTCCATCGAGTCACGCGGCAGCGACAGCGTCTCGGCCAGGAGGCGCAGCACCGCTTCGTTCGCCCGCCCGGCTTCGGGCGCCGCCGTGACGCGGATCTTCCACGCGTCGCCGTGCCGCCCGACGATCCCGGCGCGAGAGGCGCCAGGTTGGATGCGCAGCCGCAGGCGCGTCGAAGCTTCCGCCATGCGGCTCAGTGTAACGCCGCGCTGAGCGGCTCAGGCCGCCTCGGCCTCCAGGTCGTCCTCGTCGCCGTCGGTGTCGATCGCCGCCAGCGCCCCGGCGAGCTGCGTGCGGATGCGCCGCGTCTCGTCGTGCAGCCGCTCGCGCTCGGACAGCGCGCTGCG
>JALZOQ010000044.1 GCA_030913835.1 Actinomycetota bacterium
GCCCGAGATCGTCAGCGTCTTGCCGAGACCGGGGCCCTCGATCGACGCCTGCGAGGCGCCCTTGCCCTGGGCCGCCGCCGGGAGCACGAGCGCCACGGCGGCGACGAGCAACAGTGAAGACTTCCTCATCGCTGTGTGTCCTTTCCGACGTTTGGTGTCGGAGGGACTACACCGTCGCGCCGCCGGTGGTTCCGACGGTCGCGGCGAGCGCCGTCCCGAGATCCTCGAGCAGATCCTCGGCCGACTCGATCCCGACCGAGAGGCGCACGAGGTTGCGCGGGGCCGCGAACGGCGCGTCGGCTGTGGAGGCGTGGGTCATCCGGGCGGGGTGCTCGATGAGGCTCTCGACTCCGCCGAGCGATTCGGCCAGCTTCCAGATCTTCGTCCGCGCCACCAGCTCGACTGCTTCGGCCTCCGACTCGACGAGGAACGAGATCATCCCGCCGAAGTCGCGCATCTGCCGAGCGGCGATCTCGTGGCCGGGATGTCTCGGCAGGCCCGGATAGAGAACCTTCTCGACGCGCGCGTGCCGCTCGAGGAACCCGGCGATCGCGTGCGCGTTTCGGCAGTGCTGGCGCATGCGCACGGCCAGCGTCTTGATGCCCCGAAGCACAAGCCACGAGTCGAACGGCCCTGGGATCGCGCCCAGCGACTTCTGGAGGAAGAAGAGGCGTTCGGCGACGGTCGGGTCGTTCGTCGCCACGAAGCCGCTCACGACGTCGGAATGGCCGCCGAGGTACTTCGTCGTCGAGTGCACGACGATGTCCGCGCCGAGGTCCAGTGGCTGCTGGAGGTAGGGCGTCGCGAACGTGTTGTCGACGACGAGCAGCGCACCCACCTTGTGCGCGGCCTCCGCCGCGGCGCGGATGTCGACGATGTTCAGCATCGGGTTCGACGGCGACTCGACCCACACGATCCGCGTCCTGTCGTCGAGGTGGTCGCCGAGCTGCGCGAAGTCCGCGGCCGGGAGGTAGTCGAAGACGTAGCCCTTCGGCTCGTAGACCTGGGAGGTCATCCGGTAGACACCGCCGTAGACGTCGGCGATCAGGACGACACGGTCGCCTGGGTTGATCAGGTGCATGAGCGTGGTCGTCGCGCCGAGGCCCGACGAGAATGCGATGCCGTGCTCGGCGTTCTCGAGCGACGCGAGGCACTGCTGCAGCGCGCTCCGGGTCGGGTTCGCGACGCGCGAGTAGTCGTAGCCTTTGTGGTCGCCGACGGCGTCCTGGACGTACGTGGAGGTCTGGTAGATCGGGACGATCACGGCGCCCGTGGCGGGATCCGGCTCCTGCCCCTCGTGGATCGCCCGCGTCTCGAAATCCATGGTGTGAAGTCTAGTGGCGGGCTAGTCCAGCAAGAGCGCGTCCGTCGGCGCGTAGTCGTCGGTGAGGAGGGGCACGTCGTCGGTCGGGATCGTCCCGCGGTGGCGGTCGCGGATCGCACTCTCCAGGTCGGGGAGCCGCGCGTTCTGCGCCCGGGCCGCACGCCAGCGCTCCGCGAGGAACCCGCGCGAGGGGGCTGGCGCCTCGGTCGCGACGAGGATCAGGTTGCGTACGCTCTCGTCGCCCGCGTCACCGGGCTCCTTCACCGGGTGGACGAGCACCGTCGGGAAGACCGACCCATAGGTGCGGTAGAGCGCGCGGAAGAGCCGCGAGCTCGAGCCCGAGATCGAGCCGATCGCATTCGTGACGATCACGCCGCCCGGCTTCAGACGGCTGCGTGCGAGCTCGAGGAACTCGCGCGTGGTCAGGTGGAACGGGATCGAGTCGGAGTAAAAAGCGTCGATCGCGATCACGTCCCAGCGCTGCTCGTGCTCGTCGAGGAAACGCCGTCCGTCCTGGACAGACACCTGGAGGCGCGGGCTGCGCGGCAGGGCGAAGTAGCGGCGCGCGACGTCGACGACGACCGGGTCGAGCTCCGCCACGTGCAGGTTCAACTCGGGACGGTCGCGCCAGAAACGCTTCGGAGCCGATCCCCCGCCCAGGCCGATGAACAGCACCTCGCGCGCGCGCGGGTTGTACGCGAGGGCGAGTTGGAAGAAGTCGGTGTAGGAGAAGCGGGTGCTGAACGGCTCGCCGAGGAACATCCCGCTCTGGAATGAGCTGTCGAAGCGGAGGAACCGCGAGGTCGCGTCGTCGGCGACAGTGATCCGGTGGTACTGCGACTCCTTGCGGAAGACGACCTTGTACCCCGCGTTGTCCGCACTCGGATTTCCGCCGATTCCCTCGCGCTGGAGGCGGTAGAGGGGCGACCAGTTGCGAGCTTGCGCGCCCGAGAGCGTCCCGCCGGTGTCGGGTGCGAGCGACGCGGCCGCGACTCCGGCAACCGCGGTCGCCGCGGCGACAGCGAGGGCCGGCACGAGGAGGCGCTGCGTGAGCGCGAACAGCGCGGCCGCGCCGAACAAGGCCGCGGCAGCCGCGGCGAGCAGCTGGTCGGTGCCGAGCGACGGGACGAGCCAGAACGCCGTTGCGAACGTGCCGACGATCGAACCGGCCGTGGAGATCGCGAACAGGCGTCCCGCCGAGCGGCCAAGCGTCGCGACGGAGCTCGTCACGAGCCGCACGGCCACCGGAGTCACCGTCGCGAGCAGAACGCTCGGCACCCCGAAGAGCGCGACGGCGGCGAGGAGGGGATTCGCACGCGGGCCGGGATCCCACCTGACCACCGCTTCGAGCACCGGCTCGTCGACGAACGGGATAGCGAGCACGCTGAGGGCCCCGGCGAACAGCACTCCGAGCATCAGCAGCGGGCTGGGCAGGCGGTCGGCGAGCGCTCCTCCGACCCAGTACCCGCAGGAGAGTCCCGTCAGCACGACTCCGATCAGTGCGCCCCAGACGAAGAGCGAGCTGCCGAAGAACGGCGCGAGGACACGGCTTGCCGCGATCTCGACGCCGAGCAGCACAGCGCCCGCGACGAACGCCGCGATCGAGAACGAGGCCATTCTCATACCGCTCAGTGTGCCGACGTTGAGCTACAACGTGCGGCATGCGCTACCGCCAGCTCGGCGACAGCGACCTCGAAGTCTTGGAGCTCAGCCTCGGCTCCTGGGCTGACCTACGGCGGCGGGGTCGAGCGCGAGCGAGCGCAGGCGTGCGTCGACCGCGCGTTCGAGCGCGGGATCAACTTCATGGTCGAGGACAGCTCGGCAGCGTCAGGGATCCACCTGGACGAGGCGACTCTCGCCGCTATCGACGAGGCGGTCGCCGGCTTCGTCGCGGCGACGTGACCCGCGTCGCGCCGAGGAAGTTTGCGAGGCTGCGGAGCGGCTCCTCGAGGGACACGGGCTTCTGTCCACGCTCCCACCACACGCCGTTCACGGACAGGGCGCCGGTCTTGCGGTCGAACACCGGCTCGATGCGGCCGACGATGCGATCGGCTCGAAGGATCGGCAGCACGTAGTAGCCGTATTCGCGCTTCGCCTTCGGGACGTACATCTCCAGCCGGTAGTGGAAGCCGAACAGCGCCTCGGCGCGAGCGCGGTCGTGGATCAGGCGATCGAACGGAGAGAGCAACGTCGTCCGGTCGGGAACCGGTCCGTCGTCTGCGTCAGGATGCATCCGTAGCTTCCCGCGCTCGAGCCAGACGCCGAGCGACCGGTGCCGCTGCTCCTCGAGCAGTCGCTCGGCCTCACGCCAGGTCAGCGTCTCGCTCTCTGGGTAGACGCGCTCGGCGAGGTCCCACAGCC
>JALZOQ010000048.1 GCA_030913835.1 Actinomycetota bacterium
CACGAGGGAGTCCGCCGGTTCGAGGACGATCTCGGGATCATCGACGAGTCCGAGGCCAAGGCGGTGCTCAGGCAGATCGCCAACTACGTCACCACCCGACCGCTCTAGGCACAGTAGACGGCCGCAGGTGGGGGACGAGCAAACAGGAACGTCGGAAGATCCCGGCCGCGAGGCGGAGCTGCATCCGGACGATCGAGCGCTGCTCGGGGCTCTGACCCGCGGCAACTCGTGGATACGGGCCATCCTCTGCACTCTCGCGAGGCGTGGAGTGCAGTTCCGGCAGGCATCTCCGGGTAGAGCCGAGCAGGTGCTCGAGAGTTTCAGTACCTGGCCGCCGTACAGGGCCGGCCAGTTCGCGTTCGATCTGCTCGAGGTCGAGGACTTCATGCTCGACGGAGAGGAGCCGCCACTCGTTCCGATCGCCCTGGACGCCGCGGACCTGCACCGCATCGCGGCGGTGCTTCGGTCGTTCCAGAGTCGGCTCGACGCGCGACTGGCGCGCGAACCGGCTACCGATGCTCGGGGGAGGACCGCCGGTGACGTCCTGACGCAAGCCCGCGCCCAACTGGTCACCGCGCAGGACGATGAGCCGCTACCGCCGCTCGAAGCCGGCTTCTACCTCTACTCCAACGTCGTGCTCGGCCTCAGCGCCGCAGTGGGTCCGCTCCTCGCTCAGCTCGAGAGCCGTGACGACGACGCGCTTGACGCGCAGGGCGGTCCGGAGTGACAATCGTGGGCGAACCGCCAAACCGAGGAGTGGTGTGCCCGGAGAATCTCGCCGACCTGCGGCCACCGTCGTTCATGCGCGTCTCGTGCCCGACGTGATCATCGTCGCGGCGAGCCGAGGTTGGTGCGCGGGTGTGGAGCGCGCCGTCGAGATGGTGGAGCGGGCGGTCGACCGATACGGGCCGCCGATCTACGTCCGCAAGCAGATCGTCCACAACCGGCACGTCGTAGAGCGCCTCCGAGCACGCGGAGTCGTGTTCGTCGAGGACGAGCACGAGGTACCGCGCGGCGGGCGGGTTGTCTTCTCGGCGCACGGTGTCGCTCCGGCGGTGCACGAGCGCGCGGAGGCGCGGGAGCTTTGGTCGATCGACGCAGTCTGCCCGCTCGTCACAAAGGTGCATCGGGAGGCGCGACGGTTCGCCGACGCCTGCTACGACATCGTCCTGATCGGCCACGCCGGCCATGAGGAGGTTGAGGGGACGATGGGCGAGGCGCCCGACGCCGTCCAGCTGGTCGAGTCCGTCGAGGACGTCGACGGGATCGAGATCCGTGATCCGGAGCGTGTGGCGTGGATCTGCCAGACGACCCTCTCGGTGGACGACACGGCCGCGATCGTCGAGAGGTTGAAGCAGCGGTTCCCCGAGATCGTGGGGCCACGCACTGAAGACATCTGCTACGCGACGACGAACCGTCAGCAGGCGGTCAAGGACCTCGCCGACCGCTCAGACCTTGTGCTCGTGATCGGCTCGAAGAACTCGTCGAACTCGCAGCGTCTCGTCGAGTCAGCACGCTCGCGCGGCACGACGACGTACCTGATCGATGACGAGAGCGAGGTGCGTGAGGAGTGGCTCGAGGGCGTGCGGGTGGTCGGGGTCACCGCCGGCGCCAGTGCGCCTGAGGAGCTGACGCGCGAGCTTGTCGCCTTCTTCGTCTCCCGCGGCACGCCTCGCGTAGAAGACCTCCGCACCGAACTCGAGCGCATTCACTTCGCACTGCCGCACGAACTTACGCGCCCGTGAACGTCTTTCAGCATGAGCGTCGCGTACGGCCGACGGGGAGCCACCTGAGCGTCCGCGACATCACTGACGACGTCGCCGAAGCCGTGCAGGATAGCGGGATCGAAGACGGGATCGCCTGCGTCTACTCGACGCACACCACCTGTTGTGTGCGGGTGAACGAGTGGGAGTCGGGTCTACTTGAGGACTTTGCGGTGCTGCTGAGCCGCCTCGTCCCAAGCGAACGCGAGCAGTACTACGCCCACGACGACTGGGAGCAGCGGTCGAAAGCCCTCGGCGATGAGGGCCGTGAGGCCACGAACGGCCAGGCCCACTGCATGTCGCTGCTCCTGGGCTCGGCAAGTGAGTCGATTCCGGTGCGCGCCGGCGAGCTCTGCCTCGGCACCTGGCAGCGGATTCTACTCCTGGAGCTGGATCCCAAGCGCGAGCGCCGGTGGATCGTGCAGGTCATCGGCTGCCCGCTGTAGTGACCACCGACCGCGCGCGCAACGGCGCTCAGCGTCCCCCCACGGGTAGAACGCGGGTATTTCTGCGACCGCGGCAGGTCACGAGGTGACCCCGGAGGTGTTCGTTACGAACGTGCAGCAGAAGGAGCTAAAGATCGAGAAGGTCGAGACGGACGGGGTGTTCGATCCGGGAGGAGTGCCCGGCCCCGATCCCCGAATAGAGCAAATTATCGGGGCTGTGGCGGGTTTGACCAACCAGGTGGGGCAGCTCGCCGACCCGGTCGAGGAGCTGCGAAAGAGGGCCGAAGGTTGATCAAGACGACAGTCTGAGTCGCTGGGCTCGCTGCCAGATCCGCGCGATCGATCGAGGAGGTTGGCCGCGTCTCGTCGCGAGACGCGGCGGTCGCGGTGCCGTGCCGGCGAGGACGTGGCATCGCGTGGGCAATCGACGAACCGCTGTAAGCAACCGCCTTTCTGAGGAAGCAAGGCACCGAGGCAGACCCACTCGTGATTTCGCTCAACCAAGCGCTTTTCCGCGCGAAGCCAGGGTTCTGTCCGGCGCCCTGAAAGAGTGATCGTCGATGTCGTGATGCACGGTGATGCACGCAGATCCGACAGCAAATAGAAAAGCCCTGCAAATGCAGGGCTTTTCCTTAGCAGGCCTGTAAGCCGGATTCTGTCGAGGGTGACCATCCCTCTTTGCAGCAACCCGGGCCCTCGGCGGGCAGCCTACGAGCGGGCCCTGTTTGCCTTGCACCGGACGGGGTTTAGCTAGCCGCCGTGTCGCCACGACGCTGGTGGGCTCTTACCCCACCTTTTCACCCTTACCGTTTCAGCGTCTCCGGAGAATCGCTGTCCTGGCGGTTTCCTTTCTGTGCCACTTTCCGTCGGCTTTCGCCGCCTGGGTCTCCCCAGCGTCCTGCCCTGCGGTGTCCGGACTTTCCTCGAGCTCTAAGAGCCCGCGGTCACCCGGCCTGCACGTCGAATTCT
Organism: Actinomycetota bacterium; assembly: GCA_030913835.1. Lineage (GTDB taxonomy): Bacteria > Actinomycetota > Thermoleophilia > Gaiellales > Gaiellaceae > UBA5186. The sequence continues at coordinate 3,179 of JALZOQ010000048.1, forward strand.
AGCTGCGTTTTCACCGAGTCGCCCTCCGCCCGCACCGTCGAGCCGCACTCGGGACACGCGATGCGGTGGCCCTGGCGCAGCACGAACTCGCCGCAGACGAGGCATTCGAGGCTGGCGCCGCGCAAAAGCGCGTTCAGCTCCTGCTCCAGAGTGCGGTTGAGCGGGGCGATGCTCGAGCTCATAGAGCCCGTTCCTGAATGATCACGCGGTGGCTGGGTGCGATCGGCGAGTGCGAGGCAAGGACGCAGGCCGCGTTCATAGCAGCGCTATGAGCGCGGCTGAGGACGCCGCGTCGCGCCGCCGAGCGCGGCCAGACGCCCCGTGCCTCGTTCCGGGACGGGCTCATAGCTGCCTGAACACTCCGATCACCTTGCCGACGAGCTCGACGTGCTTGGCATAGATGGGCTCGTGCGCGTCGTTCTCGGGCTGCAGGCGAACCCGGTCGCCGTCGCGGAAGAAGCGCTTGACCGTCGCCTCGTCGGCCGATTCGTCGTCGCCTGCGAGCGCCACGACGATGTCGCCGTCGCGCGCGTCTTGCTGCTTCCGTACGACGATGATGTCGCCGTCGAGGATGCCCGCGTTGATCATCGACTCGCCCTTGACGCGCAGGAGGAACTCGGCGCCTCCGCGCGACAGCGGCTCGGGGACGGCGAGGTACTCCTCGATGTTGTCCTCGGCGAGCAGCGGCCCACCTGCGGCGATCTCGCCGACGAGCGGGAGCTTATGGACGTCGGGACGCGCGCCGTCACCGTCGGACCTGGCCGCGGACGTACGCCGGCCGACGAGCTCGAGCGCGCGCGGCTTCGTCGGGTCGCGCTTGAGCAATCCGGCCCGCTCGAGGTTCGCCAGGTGCGCGTGCACGGTCGAAGGCGAGGCTAGGCCCACCTTCTCCCCTATCTCGCGCACGGTCGGCGGATAGCCGTGACCGTCGACGTACTCGACCAAGAAATCCCAGATCTCCTGTTGTCGTCCCGTCAGCATTTCCGCCTCCCTAGGTTCGCTCTCGAACGTGTGTTCGCAAGAACACTAGAGAGTCCTGTGGACGTCGTCAACCGCGACGCGAAATCTGCCCGCCTCTGGCGGGTGCCGATTTTGCGCCGTTGTGGCCCGAGGCCGTGCCGCAGCGGGCTGGGGCGGGCCAAGCCCACCCCAGCGCCGTCAAATCAGACGTCAAGCCAGCGTCGTTGCAGCTCGACGACCTCCTCGTCGGGTGCCCCGACCGAAAAATGGCTCTCACCCAGCCCATGTCGCCCTCCTCCCAGGCCTGCGGGTCGCCGCCTTCAAGCCACAGACCGTCGTAGCCGAAGCCGCTGCGCAGCTTCTCCCGGTCGGTGAACCATTCTTTGTGGGCGGTACCGATGATCGAGGTCGCCTCCTGGGAGACGAGACCGTCGAAGCTCTCGACGTCGTTGGCCGGAAAAACGGTCGTAAAACCTGGGCGTGGTCTCTCTGAGCGTGTCAGAGCTCTGCATCCCGTCACCCGCCGCCCTGCGCGCGCCGGACGGCGCGCTTCAGCTCCGAGAGCTTCCAGTCGATCAGCTCGCCGACATCCGTCGAAACCGCCACCGCGCGTCCGGGCCCGTCTTCGAGACTCACCAGTCAAGGCTAACGCCCCGGGTCCGAGTCGACGCTTCGGACTTCGGGGCGCGCAATGCGCTGGAGAGGACTTGAACCTCCACGGCCTATAAGGCCACAAGGCCCTCAACCTTGCGCGTCTACCAATTCCGCCACCAGCGCTTGAGGGACTCGCAGTCTAGCCACGCCTCTGGAGGCCCGGCGCTGAGGTGGGCTTTGCCCGCCTCAGCCCACTCCGGGGTGGCCTTCGAGCCGACGGCACGAAATCGTCACCCGCCGAAGGCGGGCAAATTTCGTGCCGAGAAAGGCCCTCAACCTTGCGCGTCTACCAATTCCGCCACCAGCGCTTGAGGGCTTCGAGTGTAGCCACGGTCAAGCCCGACGGCGCTGAGGTGGGCTTTGCCCGCCTCAGCAAACTGCGGCCCGGCCCACGAGCCGACGGCGCGAAATCGTCACCCGCCGCAAACGGGCAAATTTCGCGCCGAGATATCGTGCGAGCCGTGCGCGACCTCTGCGAATCGGCGGTAGAGGCTGCGCTCGCGGCCGGAGCGTCGTACGCCGACGCCCGAGCAGTGGTGCGCCGCTCGCAGTCAGTTCGGACGAAGAACGGGCGCGTGGAGGACGTCAACGACGTCGAGAGCGAGGGGATCGGCGTCCGCGTGCTCGTGGCCGGCGCGTGGGGCTTTGCCTGCGACCGGCGCCTCGACGAG
>JALZOQ010000060.1 GCA_030913835.1 Actinomycetota bacterium
CGTCCGTAGAGCGTGGCAACCCACGCCAGCCGTTCCGGCTCGAGCGGGCCGGAGAGCGTGACCACCGTCTCGCCGGCTTCAGCCACCGAGGAGGCGCTGCTCGCGCTCGCACCACCAGTCGGCGAGCCCGCGCAGCGACGTCACCCACGCGCCCTGATCCAGCGCCTGGTCGAGCGACCACTCGTACAGCTCCAGCCAGTCGCGGTCGGCGAACTTGTCCGGGTGGAAGAGGAGGGTCGCCACGCCTCCGACCTCGGCCACACGGCTGAGGAGTTGCCCGACGACGCCGCGCGCATCCGAGAACTCGAGCTCGAGCCCGCCCGGCGAGAGGAGCGCCGTGTCCTCGATCGCAAGGGGGATCTCGAGCAGGCCCAGCTGCGTCTGCGTCGTGACGTCGAAGTGGTGGAACGGCAATGACGTGCCGGCGCGGAAGCCGACGTTGCGATTGAAGCCGAGCGTCGAGTCGACGCGGAGCCCGGCTGCCTCCTGGAGAGCCGGTGTCGTCCGGACATCCCAGCGCAGGAAGTGCTGCCGCGTCGTCGTCAGCTCGAGTCCGGTGCAAGACTCGAGCGCGGTCCGCTCGGCCGCGAGGGCGCCCGGCTCGAGCGCGGCGGTATAGCTACCGTGCAGCCCAACGTCGAACCCCTCGGCCGCGAGCTCGGACATCATCTGGCCTGCGGGCATGCGTGAGCCGCGGAACACGCACGCGTCACCCGGCGCATAGACACAGTCGTAGCGGCTCCCCCGTCCATGCGGCGGTGCGGTGAACAGGTACGACGCGGCGACACCGCGCTTCGCCTCCGCCGCCACGCTGCGGTCCAGCGTCTCGGCCGTCGACGGCGCACGGGCGATCCCGGCGCGCCCGGAGCGTGCGACGCGGACCGCCGGGCGCGCGAACCTCAGCAACCGGTCGCCACGCTGAGCGACCCCCGGCGCCAGCCCCGCACGCGCGAACCGAAGCACCTGCTGGGGCGTCGACTGCAGGCTCAGGAGATCGACGTCGTGCGTGAGGCAGACCGCGAACCGGCGGCCGTCGGGCCAGAGCGACTCGAGTGCGGTCGTGCGCGCGAGGCCCCGGCGCACTTCGGCGATCCAGGCGTCGACCTCGGGCTCCCAGAGTTTCCCCGCGTGGAAGTTCTCGGAGGACGCGAAGTCCCAGATCCCCCAGCGGTCACGCTCCGGACGCTCGTATTCCTCCACGCGCAGGAACAGGCGGGCGAGCTGGTCGGGCAGGCGCGGGATTGCGACCGAAGGGTCGGCGGCACCCACCCAGACCCGGACCGCTTGCTCGACGTAGCTCCGCGCGGCGTCGCCGCTGGCGACCGCCGGCTCGTCCCCCACCCACGTCGAGCTCACCCGACGATGCTAATCCTCTGCGGCCCGCACCTCCAGGCCGCTTACCGGCGCGGCTTCGAAGCGACGATCGCGAGCTGATGTCCGTAGCGGCGCAGGAGCCCGTCCTTCAGCCGCAGCGGCAACCGCTCGGTGATCGGCAGCCGCACGCGCCGCGGGAGCGGGAGGAGCTCCGCGTCCTGGCCGTACGGCTCGACGCGCACGTCCGCGAGGCCCTTGGCGCGGAGCATCGCCTCGACCTCCTCGCGGGTGAAGTGACGCGCGACGAGCCCCTCGCGCTCCCCGGCCCGCGCGCCTTCGAAGTGCAGGCCGAGGCGCCGCGCGACTGGCAGAAAGCGCGCCAGCCCGCGGTACGAAGCGAAGAAGAGCGAGTGCCGGTGGTAGAGCATGAGGATCAGCGAGCCGCCGGGCCGGAGGACACGGACGAGCTCGGAGAGCGCGCGATCCATGTCTGTCGTGTGGTGGATGACTCCCCAGGAGAAGACCACGTCGAAGGACGCGTCGGGGAAGGGCAGGCTCTCGCCGTCCGCCTCGACGACCTCCCCTGCGAGGCCGAACGCGTCGAGGCGCGCGCGCGTCGTCTCGACCGCCCACGGCGTGAGGTCCACCGCAGTGACGTTCGCGCCCGCCTCGGCGAAGAGCTGCACCGCGATCCCGCTCCCGCAGCCGACCTCGAGCACGTCCTTGCCGGCCAGGCCGTCGAACGGCACGTAGCGCGAGAACGGCCGCCGGTCGCCGTTCGCGACGGTGAGGCGCATGTACCGCGGATGGAAGATCCGCGAGTCGAGAACGCGGAAGTACTCGGCGCTGCCGCGCTCGTGCGGGATCGGCTCGTCGACGTCGTACGACATCGGATTGCGGTTCCACCACTCGCGGACCTGCTGCTGCGTCACGGCCGCTGATCCTACGCACTCGCCCACGTCGCGATACTCCCCGTTCGAATGCGCCCGAGCTTCGCCGACGACCTGGTCTGCCCGCTCTGCGGGAGCTCTCTCGAGCTCCAGTCCTTCGACGCGACCGCGGAGCGCGTCGAGGAAGCGCTCCTCGTCTGCGGCCCCTGTAGCGCGTGGTACCCGGTCGTTCGCGGCGTTCCCGTCCTGCTCGACTTTGGGATCAAGCTTCACGAGACGTTCGCGAAGCGCCACGCCGGGGCGATCCCGGAGGGATTGACTCCCCCGCAAGGCAGCCCGCGGCCGGGTGAGGCCTCAGTGCAGGAGACGTTCACCGAGGAATGGAGGACAGCCGACGAGAGCGACCTCTCTTTCATCTACTCCGCCGAGGATCTCGTCGAACTGAATCGGCGCGTCTGGCTGCCTTGGCTGTCGGACGCGCAGGACGTGCGCACCGTGCTCGATGCGGGCTGCGGCCTCGGCGCCGAGTCGGTCGCGCTTCGAGAGGCGACCGGCGCGCAGGTCGTGGGCGTCGACTCCAACCTGGCGCTCCTCGACGGGCCGTACGCGCAGCGTCCCGCGGCCGGGGTCGACTACGTGGTCGCGTCGATCTTCGCGCTGCCGTTCCGGCCCGGATGGTTCGACCTCGTCTACAGCCAGGGAGTTCTCCACCATACGTACTCCACGCGGGCGGCCTTCGACGCCGTCGCCCGCTTCGTCGGCGAGCGGGGCTACCTCTCCGTCTGGCTCTACGCGCGCGAAGATCGTCTCGCCTCGGTCGGGAAGCGCGGGGCCGCCACTCGAGCTGCATTCGCGCTCGAGCGCGCGCTGCGGCCTACCGTCAGCCGCGCGCCGGCACGGCTTCGGGAGGCGTTCTTCGGCGGGGCGACGCGGCTGGCGCACCCCGTGCTGAAGCCCCGGATGCGGCACGCCGAGCGCTGGGAACGCGAGAACACGGATGCGTACCTCCGGGACTGGCTCTCGCCGCCCTTCGCACACCGGCACGGCTGGAACGAGGTGATCGAGTGGTTTGAGGACGCGGGGTTCGAGATCGCCGGCACGCAGTCGCCTGCGGCCTACCGCGAGCTCTTCGGTGCGCCGCTCTGGGGTGTCGGCCTCACCGGGCGGCGAGTCGCCTCAGCGGTCCGGTAGCGCGGCCTCGTCAAGGCGAAGAACCCCCGGGTCGAGCGGTGCGACGCGCTCGGCGGTCGCCTCGTACAGGCCGGGCGGTGCGGTGCGGGCAGCGTGGTAGACGCGCAGCGCGGCCGTCGCGACACGAGTGGGGTGATGGATCGTCTCGACGTAGCGCCGGCCAGCCGCGCCGAGCTCGCGGCGCCGCTCGACGTCGGACAGGAGCTCCGTCAGCCTGTCGGCGAGCGTCTGCGGCGAGACGCGCACGATCGGGAGGTCGCCCTGGAAAGGCGGGAGGACGAAGGGGTCGTACTCGGCCAGCACGGGCTTTCCCGCCGCCATCGCCTCGAGCGCAAAGACGCCCGTCGCCGCCGCGTCGAGCTGGTCGACGACGATGTCGGCTGCGCGCAGCTCCTCCTGCAGGCGATCGTGCGTCACGCCGGAGACCACGCGGAACTCGAGCGGTGTCGTCTTCTCGACGCTCGCGATCGCGCGCTCGATCTCGGACGTGCCCTTGTAGCGCGGATCCGAGGGGGCGTGGAGCACGACGGGTCGCGCGGCTTCGCGCAACGGGAGCGGTTGCCTGAACAGATTGGGCTGGACCGGCGACGCGACGAGGAAGACGCGCTCGAAGAAGGGGTACGCATACGTCGCGAGCTCGAGGTCCTTGACGATCGCCGCGTGCGCGAGCCGTCCCAGCCGGCGCAGACGCGCGCGAATCGAGTCATCTCGGCTTCCGTCTCCGACGCGCGCCTGGCGCGGAAAGAGGGCCCGGGTCAGCGTGTAGAGGCGGCAGTCGTCGCCGTGGAAGTTGACGACGACCGTCCGTCTCAGAGCCCGGGCGAGGTACACGTCTAGATCGCGCGGGAGCCACGACCAAGACTGAAAGTGCAGGACCTCGTGCGCGAACGGAGCCGCCGCGCCGTAGGCGAGCCGTGCGCGTCCGCGGACGACTCGATCCGCCGGGAACCCGAACGGGTGGGGGAAGGCAACGACGAGCTCCGCGTCGACGCCCAGCTCCCGGAGCCCGCTGGCGAGCGCCGAGCTGCAGCCCGCGGGATCGGCCGGACCGACGGCGACCCGTAGGCCACGCGGTGCCCCGAGCGGATCGACGTCCGCACTTTCCGCAAGGTGGCCCACGCTCGCCGTCCGCCGGACTAGGAGGCCGGGTCGAGCGTCACGACCGCGCCTGTCTGACCCGCCTCGACGGCGGCGAGCGCGAGCTTGACGGCGCGCAGGCCGTCCTCGCCCGTCACGGCGACCGGCGCGTCGCCCCGCACGGCGCTCACGAACGCCTCGAGCTGCG
>JALZOQ010000157.1 GCA_030913835.1 Actinomycetota bacterium
GACGAGCGTCCCGTCGGCCTGGCGGATCTCGGCCAGCCCGAGCGTCCCGGCCGCGTTGGCGCCAGGCGCGACGACGAGCGCGAAACAGGCCGCGACAAGCAACCGGCGGAGCATGGGCGGGAGGATAGTCGAGCCGAAGGCTCAGGCCGCGCGCGCCGCGGCTAGCTCGCGCCGCTCGGCCAGCCGCTGCAGCGCCCGCGCTTCGATCTGGCGGACCCGCTCGCGCGTCAGCCCGAGCCGGCGTCCGATCTCCTCGAGCGACTTCGGGTCGGAGTCGCCGTTCAGGCCGTAGCGGAGCCTGACGATCTCCTGCTCGCGCTCGGGGAGGTCGGCGAGCGCGCGGTGCAGCGCCGTCTCCTGGAGGCTTACCTCGACCTCCTCGGCGACGTCGGAGTCGCTCGCGATCAGGTCGCCCATCGCCGTGTCGTTGTCGGCGCCGATCGGCCGGTCGAGGCTCGCGACTGCGCGCGCCGCGTTCCGTACCTCGCGCACCTGCTTCAGCGGCAGCTTGGAGGACTTCGAGACCTCCTGGTCGGTCGGGGCGCGCTCGAGCTTCGCGGTCAGCTCGCGCTCCGCCCGCGCGATCTTCTGCTGGCGCTCGACGATGTGGACGGGAATCCGGATCGTGCGCGCCTTGTTGGCCACGCCGCGCTGCACCGCTTGCCGGATCCACCAGGTCGCATATGTCGAGAACTTGTAGCCGCGGCGCCAGTCGAACTTCTCCACGGCGCGAATCAAGCCGATGATCCCTTCCTGGATCAGATCCAGCAGCGACAGGCCGTGTCCCTGGTACTTCTTCGCGATCGAGACGACCAGCCGGAGGTTCGAGTTGATCATCAGGTCCTTCGCCTCCTTGTCGCCGCGCTCGACGCCCTTGGCGAGCTCGACCTCCTCGGGGGCGCTCAGCAGCGGATAGCGGGCGGCCTCGTTCAGGAAGAGCTGTAGCGCGTCGGTCGTCGCGCTCGCGACCTCGCCGTTGACGTAACCCGGCGTGGGCGCCTCGGCGCGGCCGCAGTCGTCGGTGAGCTCGATGCCGCGCTCCTCGATCTGGTGGAGCAGCGAGTCGATCTCGTCGTCGTCCAGCTCCTGAGCGAGGTCGCTGAAGACCGAGAGGTTGATGCAGCCTTCCTGTTCGCCCTGCTCGAGCAGGGCGGCCACCCGTTCCTCGGCCATGCCAACAGTATCCCCGCCCGGGGCCAGGACGTAACGTGCGCCCGTGGAGCTGCGCCCGGCGACAGCGGCGGATCTTCCGGCGCAGGAGAAGGTTTTCCACGCCGCGATCGGCGAGGTCTACGAGCGGCACAACCTCCCCGCGCCGACACCGCCGTCCGAGGCCTTCCACGCCCACCACCGCCATCTGCTCCGGCACGACGGCGAGCGCTGTTGGGTCGCCGAGGAGGAGGGCCGCGTCGTCGGGTTTTCGGCCGCGCTCGCGCGCGGGGACGCGTGGCACCTCGCCTCGCTCTTCATCGCGCCCGGTCGGCAGGGCGTGGGTATCGGCAAGCGGCTGCTCGAGCACGCTTGGGGCGATGGCTACGCGAACCGTCGCGTGCTCACGGACGCGATCCAGCCGGTCTCGAACGGCCTCTACGCGAGCCGCGGGCTCATCCCCGTCGCCCCGATGCTGCACCTGGGCGGCATGGTGAGCGCCCGCGCGTCCGAGCTGGTGCCCGGCGAGCCGGAGCCGTCCACCCTCGCCGCGCTCGACCGGGCCGCCTACGGCTTCGATCGCGCGGTCGACCACGCTCACTGGCAGGAGCTCGGGCGCTGCACGGTGTGGCTGCGCGGAGGCGAGCCGTGCGCGTATTCCTACACCTACGCGTGGGACACGATCGGCCCGGTGGCAGGGCTCGACGGGCCCGCGGCCGCCGAAGCCTTCCGGGCCGAGCTCCTGCGCGCGGAGGGCTCCGTCTCCCTCGTCGTGCCCGGGACCTCGCGGGAGCTCGTGACTGCGGCGCTCGAGGCTGGGCTGCGGTTCACGCGGCCGCCCGGGCTGCTCCTGCTCGGCCACGGCGTCGAGCCGCCGCGCGCGCTCGCGATCTCCGGTTACTCGCTGTTCTGAGGCCTCGGTACACTCCCCGACCATGTCCCCCGCGGCTTGGGAACTCGTCTTCCTGATGCTGATCATGAAGCTCCCGATCGTGTACCTGTGCGCCGTTGTCTGGTACGCGATCAAGGCGGTTCCCCGGCCGCCGGA
>JALZOQ010000187.1 GCA_030913835.1 Actinomycetota bacterium
TACGAGCCGTTCGAGCCGCTGCCGGTGGTGGTGCTGTCGCCGCCGTACGTGAAGTCGTCGCTCGAGCCGAAGATCTTGTCGGAGATCCATTTCCGCGTCTGCGGCCCCGTCATCGGGTTGAAGAGGATGCCGAGCGTGATCCCCGCGAGTAGAAGCGTCGAGTTGCGGCCGCCGTGGTCCTTCTTGCCCTGGATCCGGTCGGACGCCTCGCGTAGCTCGTCGAGCGCCTTCTTCAGGTTGTCCTGCATGTCCTTGTCGGTCGCCACGCGCCGGGCCACCGTGGTCACGCCGCGGTTGCCGATCAGCTCGTCGTAGACTTCCTTCGCGGCCGCGAACGCCGTCAATACGTTGTCGCGCAAATCCTCGTCATGCATCGCGCGATCGATGTACGGCTTTACGTCGCCGGCGCGATCGATCACCCTGTCCTTGGTTTTCGCCATCCTGGGGGTTTCCTTTCGTTTGCTTTCAGCCCGTAGGCTCTTCCCGCCTAACGTTGTTGGCAAACTGGCGGTTGCGGGGCTCTTCGTGTTCACCGTGGCTGGCTGCGGGGGCGGTGGCTCGCAGCCTCAGGCCCAGACCGTAACCGTGAGCGCGTACCGGTTCGAGGCGCCCGCGGGCTGGAAGGTCACGCGCACGGTTACCGCGACGACGGCAGCACGCGGCGACGAGCTTGTGTCCGTCACCATCTTCCGTCTCCCGCGACCGTTTCGACCGACGCTCTGGAACACCGCGATTCCCGAGCTCGATCGAGTTGCGGCCCAGCTCGCGGGCGCGGTCGGAGGCCGCATAACCACGCGATCGGGCACCGTGATCGCCGGCAAGCGCGCCCGCCGGTACGACATCGGGTTCACGCGCGACGGCAGGAAGCTCGTCGAGCGGATCGGCTTTCTGTTCGACGGGCGCCGCGAGTACCAGTTGCTCTGCCGCTATGCGAACGACGACGCGGCCTGCAGGTCATTCTTCGCGTCGTTCAAGCTGGTCTAGCAGCCTGCCGGCCTGCGCGGGCCGGGCGAAGCCGCCGCGGCACCACCTTGCCGTTCAGCGCGACCTCGAGCACCTCGTCGATCCCCGAGGCGAGAACGAAACGGAGGCCGTCGGTGAGCTCTTTCGGGAGCTCCTCGAGATCAGGTTCGTTCTCCTTCGGGAGGACGATCGTGTGGACGCCGATCCGCCGAGCGGCGAGCACCTTCTCGCGGACGCCGCCGATCGGCAGCACCTGGCCGGTGAGCGTGATCTCGCCGGTCATCGCGACGTCGTCCGAGACTGGCCGATTGGTCACGAGCGAGACGATCGCGGTCGCCATGGTGACTCCCGCCGACGGCCCGTCCTTCGGCACGGCTCCAGCGGGCACATGGACGTGCACGTCGTGGCGCGAGAACCAATCCGGCTCGATCCCCAGCTGGACGGCGTGAGAGCGCACCCACGAGAGCGCCGCCTGCGCCGACTCCTGCATCACTTCGCCGAGCTGGCCGGTCACGACGAGCTTGCCCTCGCCGGGATACGCGGCGGCCTCGAAGAAGAGGACGTCGCCGCCGACGGCCGTGACCGCGAGTCCCGTCGCGACACCCGGGTCGGCGGTGCGCTTGCGCACCTCGTCGGGGAAGCGGGGCGCGCCGAGCCACTCGCGGACGCGCTTCTCGTCGACGCGGAGCTTCTTCGCGCGGCCCTTGGCGATCTGCGTCGCGGCCTTGCGGCAGAGCGCGGCGATCCGCCGCTCGAGGTTCCGCACGCCGGCCTCTCGCGTGTACTCCCTGATCACCATCCGCAGCGCGCGCTGGTTGAACATGAGCTGCCCGCGCTGTAGCCCGTGCGCGTCGAGCTGCTTCGGGACGAGGTAGCGCTTCGCGATCCCGAGCTTCTCGTCCTCGGTGTAACCCGACAGCTGGATCACGTCCATCCGGTCGAGCAGCGCCGGCGGGACCGTGTCGAGCTGGTTCGCGGTGCAGATGAACAGGACGCGGGAAAGGTCGAAGGGCAAATCGAGGTAGTGATCGCGGAACGTCTTGTTCTGCTCGGGATCGAGCACTTCGAGCATCGCGCTCGACGGGTCGCCGCGGTAATCGGCGCCCATCTTGTCGATCTCGTCGATGAGGATGACGGGGTTCATCGACTCGGCGTCGCGCAGCGAGCGGATGATCGTTCCGGGCATGGCGCCGATGTACGTACGCCGGTGGCCGCGGATCTCCGCCTCGTCGCGGACGCCGCCGACCGACATGCGCATGAACTTCCGTCCTACGGTGCGGGCGATCGACTGGCCCAAAGAGGTCTTGCCAACGCCGGGCGGGCCGACGAAGCAAAGGATCGGGCCCGAGAGGTCGTTCTTCAGCTTCGAGACCGCGAGGTACTCGATGATCCGGTCCTTGACCTTCTCCAGGTCGAAGTGGTCCGTGTCGAGCGTCTTGCGTGCCGCGTCGAGGTCGAGATTGTCCTTCGTCGTCGTCCCCCAGGGAAGCGTGAGCACCCAGTCGAGGTACGTGCGGATGACGCCGTACTCGGCCGCCGCGGCCGGCAGCTTCTCGAGCCTTGCCAGCTCGCGCTCAGCGGCCTTGCGCGCGTCCTCGGGCAGCTCGAGCTTCTCCAGCTGCTCGCGCAGCTCGTTGATCTCCGCCGCCTCCGGGTCGCCCTCGCCGAGCTCGTCCTGGATCGCCTTCAGCTGCTGGCGTAGGAAGAACTCGCGCTGGCCCTTCTCCATCTCCGACTGCACCTGCGACTGGATCCGCGAGCCGAGCTCGAACACCTCGAGCTCGCGGTTGAGGATCACGGAGACCGCGCGCAGGCGGGCCTCGACGTCCTCCTCCTCGAGCAGCGCCTGCTTCTCGTCCGTCTTCAGGCGCAGCGTCGAGGCGACGAGGTGGCAGAGCGCGCTCGGGTTGTCGACGTTCGCGGCGGCGATCTCGAGCTCCTCGGGCAGGTATGGGACGAGGGCGATGATCCGCGCGAAGAGGCCCTGGACGTTGCGCGTCAACGCCTCGACCTCGGTGCTCTCGACGGTCACGTCCGGTACCGGCTCGAACTCGCCGATCAGATAGGGATCCGCCTGGACGCACTCCTTCGCGCGGATCCTGTGCAGCCCCTGCACGAGCACGCGGAGCGTGCCGTCAGGGACGCGGATCAGCTTGTGGACGATCGCCGCGGTCCCGATGTCGTACAGGTCGTCCCAGCCGGGCAGCTCGAGATCGGAGTCGCGCACCGTGACGAGCGCGAGCACCCGGTCGCCCGCCATGGCGTCCTCGATCAGTCGCACCGAACGGTCCTGACCGATCGCGAGCGGCGTCATCGAC
>JALZOQ010000192.1 GCA_030913835.1 Actinomycetota bacterium
GGACATGGAGGAGGCGGCCGCGTCGCTCGGCGCGGGGAAGGTGGCCGTCTTCCGGCGGATCGTGTTTCCCAACCTGCTGCCGGCGATCCTCTCCGGCGTCGCCCTGGCGTTCGCGCGTGCGATCGGCGAGTTCGGGGCGGTCGTCCTGCTCTCGGGGAATCTCCCTTTCAAGACCGAGGTCGCGTCCGTCTACATCTTCGGCCAGCTGAACGCGGACAACGTGAACGGCGCGGCCGCGCTCTCGCTCGAGCTGCTCGGGATCTCGTTCCTCGTCCTGCTCGGGATCGGCGCGTTGAGGAGGTGGTCGACCCGCCATGATCGCTAGATGGGGACTCAGGATCGTCTCCTTCGCCTACGTCGGGCTGCTGCTGCTGGCGCCGGTCGGGCTCGTCTTCTACCGGACGTTCGACCACGGGCTCGGGCCGGTCAGGGACACGATCTCGACGCCGGAATTCCAGCACGCGCTGAAGCTCACGATCGAGATCGCGTTGATCGCCGTGCCGCTCAACACCATCTTCGGCGTGATCTGCGCACTCGCGATCGTCCGCCACCGCCTTCCGGGCGTGGGCCTCGTGAACGCGCTCGTCGACCTGCCGCTCGCGCTCTCGCCCGTCGTCGTCGGCTTCTCGCTGATCCTGCTCTACGGGCCGAGCGGGTGGCTCGAGGGGGTGCCTTTCCAGGTGCTCTTCGCGTTCCCGGGGATGCTGATCGCGACGATCTTCGTGTCGCTGCCCTTCGTCGTCCGTGAGGTCGTACCCGTCCTGCGAGAGATCGGCACCGACCAGGAAGAGGCGGCCGCGACACTCGGCGCGTCGGCGTGGACCGCGTTCCGTCGCGTCACCTTCCCGGCGATTCGCTGGGCCGTCGCCTACGGAGTCGTGCTAACCATGGCGCGCGCACTCGGCGAGTACGGCGCGCTCGCGGTCGTCTCCGGCTCGATCGCCGGTCGGACGCAGACGCTGACCACCTACGTCGACAAGGAGTACACGATCAACTTCAACACGATCGGCGCGTACACGGCGTCGGTCACGCTCGCGGCGCTGGCGATCCTCACGCTCCTGCTCATGACCCTGCTGCGCCCCAAGGAGGGTGTTTCGTGATCGAGGCTCGCAAGGTCACCAAGTGCTTCGGCGACTTCGTCGCGCTCGACGACGTCTCCGTGAAGGTCGAGAGCGGCTCGCTGACGGCGATCCTTGGGCCGAGCGGTAGCGGCAAGTCGACCCTCCTGCGTGTGATCGCGGGACTCGAGCAGCCCGACGGCGGCGCAGTGTTCATCTCGGGCAAGGAGGCGACCGCGCTCGCTCCGCAGAAGCGCGGCGTCGGCTTCGTCTTCCAGCACTACGCGCCCTTCAAGCACATGACCGTCTGGGAGAACGTCGCCTTCGGGCTGACGATCCGCCGGCGGCCGCGCAAGGAGGTCCGCGCCCGCGTCGACCAGCTGCTCGAGCTCGTGCAGCTGCAGGGGCTCGGGAAGCGGTACCCGGCGCAGCTTTCGGGCGGCCAGCGGCAGCGGATGGCCCTCGCCCGCGCGCTTGCGGTCGAGCCGGAGGTGCTCCTCCTCGACGAGCCGTTCGGCGCCCTCGACGCCCGGGTTCGCAAGGAGCTGCGCGCGTGGCTTCGGCGCCTCCACGACGAGGTGCACGTGACGACGGTCTTCGTGACGCACGACCAGGAGGAGGCGATGGACGTCGCCGACCAGATCGTTCTGATGAACCACGGTCGGGTCGAGCAGGTCGGTGGGCCCCGGGACCTCTACGAGGAGCCGGCGAACGAGTTCGTGATGAGCTTCGTCGGGCCCGTGAACCGGGTCGGAGACGCTTTTGTGCGACCGCATGACGTCGAGCTTTCGCGCGAGCCGTCGGACGGCGCCACGGCCGCGACGGTCGAGCGGGTCGTCCACCTCGGCTTCGAAGTGCGCGTCGAGCTGAGGCTCGCCGACGGCGAGGATCTCTGGGCGCAGCTCACGCGCGAGGAGGCCGACCAGCTCGAGCAGGGCACTCGCGTATACGTCCGGTCGCGCCGCGAGCGCGTCTTCGCGGAGGCGTAAGAACCTAGGATCAGTCGCCGTGCGGCGACTCCTTCCCACCATTCTCGTCCTCGCGCTGCTCGTGGCGACCACGGCGGCGTTCGTCATCACCGAGCGGCTCAAGCTGCAGCCGCCCGCGATCACCGACACGCGGGTGCCGGTCAAGATCATCGCGCCGACGTGCCGGTGCGAGACCGCGCGGGCGCCGATCGAGTTCCGGCTTCAGCACGGCGACCGAGTCTCGGTCTCCATCCTCGACGAGAGCGACAGGATCGTCCGGAGGCTCACCGACGGGGCGCAATTCCCGGCCGGGACGCACGACTTCGTCTGGGACGGGCGGGACGAGCGCGGCGACATCGTCCCCCAGGGCAGCTATCGCCCACGGGTCGATCTGCGGCGGGACCGCCAGACGGTCGTGCTTCCGAATCCGATCCGGGTCGACACGACGCCGCCGACGCTCGAGGCCAGCGTCCGCCCGACAACGATCTCCCCGGACGGTGATGGACGCAACGACCGGGTCAGCGTCCGCTACACGCAGAGCGAGCCTGCCAAGCCCTTCATCGCGGTCCGGGGCCGCGTGGTCGTGCGCGCCCGCTCCTCGAAGGCGTTGCAGAAGCTCGACTGGTACGGCAAGGAGCGCCGACGGCCGCTGCCGCCCGGCGTCTACTCGTTCGTCGTCGACACGCGGGACCTGGCGGGCAATCGCGGGCGCGACCCCGTGCGCACCGCGATCCGGATTCGCTACATCGAGCTGGCCCGGAAGACCGTCGTGACCCGTCCGGGCGCCGTCATCCGCATCGGCGTCTCGACCGATGCCCGGCGCTTCCACTGGCGGCTCGGCCGGCGCACGGGGACCGCGGCCAGGCCGAGGCTGGTCGTGCGTGCCCCGCTGAAGCCGGGCCGATACACGCTTGTCGTCAGCGAGCGCGGGTTCCGGTCGGCGGCCCGGGTGATCGTCCGGCCCGGATGACCCACTCACCGCTCCTGATCCTCGGCGTGCGCCGCTCGGGGACGACGCTCCTGCGCGTGATGCTCGATCGCAACCCGGAGCTCGCCCTCCCCGACGAGTCGTACTTCCTGCCCCAGTTGGCGCACAGGCAAGGGCGCCGGCCGGACTTCGACGAGTTCCTGGACGACGTGCGCCGCCTTCCCACGCTGCGGGAAT
>JALZOQ010000200.1 GCA_030913835.1 Actinomycetota bacterium
ATCAGGAGGCGCGGTTCAACCGCGTCTCCGTCTGTGCTCCCTTACCGACCCGATCACGGAGATCGCACCGCCGAAAGCAAGGCGACGGCCTGCGCGGCGAGACCTTCACCGCGGCCGGTGAAGCCGAGCTTGTCAGTCGTCGTCGCCCGTACCGCGAGCTGCTGCTCGTCGACGCCAAGGGCGCCGGCGAGGGCCGCGCGCATCTGCAGCCGGTGTGGCGCGAGGCGCGGCTCCTGCCCGATCAGCACGACGTCCGCGTTGACGAGCGAGAACCCAAGCCGACGAACGCGCTCGTAGGTCAGCGCGAGCAGATCGAGCGACGAGGCGCCGTCCCACTGTGCGTCACCCGAGGGGAACATCGCGCCGATGTCGTCCAGGCCCGCCGCGCCCAGGATGGCGTCGATCAGCGCGTGGGCGATCACGTCACCGTCGGAATGCCCCGCGAGCCCGCGCGCGGACGGGATCTGCACGCCGCCGAGCACGAGCGGGACGCCGTCCGCGAACGCGTGGGCGTCGAAGCCGCTGCCGACCCGCAGGTCAGACATGCTCGACCGCCCTCAGAGCCACGAGCCCACCAGTTCCAGATCCGCGCGCGAGGTGATCTTCACGAGCCGCGGATCGCCCTCGACGACGCAGACGCGTCCCCCGCGCCGCTCGACGAGGGAGGCGCAGTCGCTCGCGTCCGCCACGTCGCCGGCGAATGCGTCCCGCAGCACGGCAGCCACGAAAGCCTGCGGCGTCTGCACGGCGACGAGCTCCGTGCGGTCGAGCGTCTCGACGACCGCGATTCCATTCACTCGCTTGACCGTGTCGGGTAGCGGCAGCGCCGGCACTGCGGCGTCCCAGCCCTGCGAGAGCGGAGCGAGCACGCGCCCGATGACGGTCTCCGTCAAGAGCGGCCGCGCAGCGTCGTGGACGAGGATCGCCGCGGCGTCCTCGGGCACCTCGGCGAGCCCGGCGCGCACCGACTCGGCCCGAGTCGCACCGCCGGTCACGCACGCGCCGACCTTCGCGCAGCCGAGCTCCTCTGCCAGCAGGATCACCGGCTCCTCCCAACCCGCCGGAGCGACGACGACGATTGCGTCGACCCAGTCCGAGGCGTCCAGACGCTCGAGACTCTCGGCGAGCAAGACGCGCTCGCCCAGGCGGGTGAATGCCTTCGGTCTGTCGGCACCGAGCCGCTCCCCACTGCCGGCGGCAGCGAGAACAGCCCAGACGCTCACGCTGTGGCGGTCGCTGCCTTCGTGCGGCTCTTCTTCGCGCCGCCGTTCACGCCGACATCGGCGAGGACGCCGTCAAGCCACTCGGCCGCCTCGTCCTCGTCCATGTCCTTGGCGTACATCAGCTCGCTGGCGAGGATCTTCTTCGCCTTCACGAACATCTGCTTCTCGCCGGTCGAGAGGCCCTTCTCGTGGTCGCGGAGCGACAGGTTCTTCACGACCTCGGCCAGCTCGAGGATGTCGCCGGTCTTCATCTTGTCGCGGTTGTGCTTGAAGCGGCGGTTCCAGTTCTTCGGCATGTCGGTGCTGCCGCCGGTGAGCGCCTTGATGACGACGGAGATCATGTCCTCCGCGATCACCTTCCGCAGTCCGACCTTCTCGGCGTTCTCCGAGGGGACGTTGACGGTCATGTCGTTGTGGAGGATCTTGATCGTCAGGTACTCGCGCTTTTGCCCCAGAACCTCGCGCTGCTCCCTCTTCACGACCGTGCCTGCCCCGTGGTGCGGATACACCACCTTGTCGCCGACCTTGTACAAGGGTTCTCCTCTCGGGAAATCGCCAGTAGTCGCCAAGCCGCCGGCAGGTCCGAGGATCCGCCGGCGAGGGCGACAGTGTAACAAATTTCTGACGAAAACGCGTCGGTTTCCAGGGATTTTCTCCACTGCGGGCCGAAAACCCCTGCTAAAAGACACGTTTCAAAGAACCCGTCTCAAATGAAGCACGGGCCGTCTGGGCGCACTGGGCGGCACGATGCGTCGTTCCTCGGTCCTAGCCTCGCACTCCCCCAGCGCACCCAGCCAGCGCGTGGTCATTCTGAAACGAGTTCTAAAGCTGCAAGTACCTATCCACCAGGTTGTGCTCCTGGAGGCGCCGTAGGCCTTCCTTGATCTCGCGCGCGCGGACAGCGCCCACGCCCTCGACCGCCTCGAGCTCCCGCGTCGAGGCGCGCACGATCGATTCGAGCCCGTCGAGATCGCCGACGACGCGTGCGATCACCCCGGCGGGCAGGCGGGGGATTCGCCGAAGCACGCGATAGCCGCGCGGCGTCACTGTGAAGTCGAGCGGGTTCACGTCGGACGAGTGGCCGAGCAGCTGGATCAGCACCTCCGACTCGAGCAGATCGTGGTACGGAAGGCTCTCCACGCCGGCGACGATCTGGGACGGCGTCGTCGTTCCGGTGCCGACGAGGTAGTCCAGCACCACGGCCTCCTTCTCGGCCGGCACCTCGCCCACGAGCTCCTCCAGCTGCATGCGGATCAGGCGCCCCTCCGAGCCGAGCTCCACGCAGTCTCGCTCGATCTCCTCGGCCATCCTGGTCGTCATCTCGGCGCGCTGGACGACCACGATCACATCGTCCAGCACGACGGCGCTCTGGAACTCGAGCGCGGTCAGGCGCGTCAGCACCTGCTCGAAGCGGTCGCGATAGGTCTGGAGGGTCGCGAGCGCCTGGTTCGTCTTCGCGAGGACTTCCGCGATCGCGTCGAGCTGGTAGCGGTGTTGACCGACGAAGAGCGAGATCGTCGAGCGTTGCTGCGAAATGGAGATGACGAGTGCGTCGGTCTGCTTCGCGACGCGCTCGGCCGTGCGGTGGCGCGTGCCTGTCTCCGCCGACGCGATCGTGGGGTCGGGCATCAGCTGGACGTTGGCGTACGCGAGCTTCGAGCGCGCGTCGTTGACGATGATCGCCCCGTCCATCTTGGCCAGCTCGTACAGGAGCTGCGGCGTGAACGGCTGATCGAGCGCAATGCCCCCCGAGAAGAGGAACGAGAGCTCGGCTGGTTCGCCGATCACGATCAGCGCACCCCCGCGCGAGCGGATGATGTCGTCGATCCCCTGGCGCAGGTCCGTGCCCGGAGCGATGCGCGAGATGGCGTCCAGGAGCTTCGGGTCGCGCCTGGGATCGCCCTCCGAGGGCGTGCGCGTGAACCCGAGGCCGGGGGTGTCCTTACTCCTGGGGGTTACCTCCGGAATCGAGCCCTGCCTTGATCGCTTGGCGCAGGGTCTCCGCCTGCGTGGGGCGAAGTTTGCCACGCGCCGTAGTGCCCTCCGGCGCGATGACGGTCGTGAGCCCTAGCTTCGCGCACTCCTCGAGGCGGCGCTCGGCCTGCGTCGCAGGGCGGAGGCGACCGGTCAGGCCGATCTCGCCGAAGGCGGCCGTGCCGTCGCGCACCGGCGTGCCGCGGGCTGCGGACGCGATCGCGAGCGCGATCGCCAGGTCGGCTCCGGGCTCGTCGATCCGGACTCCACCCGCGACGTTGACGAAGACATCGGCCGAGCCGAGCGCGATGCCGGCGTGGCGCGAGAGCACCGCGACGATCATCGCCAGCCGCTTCGGGTCGACGCCGGTGGCCACGCGGCGGGGCATGGCCAGGTCCGTCGGCGCGACGAGGGCCTGGATCTCCAGGAGCAGCGGCCGCGTGCCCTCGAGCGCGCAGGCCACAGCGGCCCCGATTTCCCCGCCCGCGGTGCGGCCGAAGAGCTCCGAGGGGTCCGGAACGCCGACGAGCCCCGTCCCGGTCATCTCGAAGACGCCCAGCTCGTTCGTCGAGCCGAAGCGGTTCTTGGCCGCGCGCAGGATGCGGTGCGCGTGGTAGCGATCGCCTTCGAACTGGAGGACGCAATCGACCAGGTGCTCGAGCACGCGCGGGCCCGCGACGGCGCCGTCCTTCGTGACGTGGCCGACGAGGATCGTGGCGACGCCCGATTCCTTCGCGACACGGAGGAGTCGCGACGCCGCCTCGCGGACCTGGCCCACCGAGCCGGGCGCCGAGCCCAGCTCCGAGGAGTAGAGCGTCTGCACCGAGTCGATCACGCAGACGTCCGGCCGCTCGCTCTCGAGCGTCGCACAGACCGTCTCGAGCTCCGTCTCGGCCAGGATCTCGACGCGCTCGGCGCCGCCCAGCCGCGCTGCTCGCAGCTTGACCTGCGCCGTCGACTCCTCGCCGGTGACGAGCAGGGCCCGCCGGTCCTTCGAGATGGCCGCAAGCGCGCTGAGGAGGAGCGTCGACTTCCCGACGCCTGGCTCCCCGCCCAGCAGGACGAGCGACGCGGGGACGAGCCCTCCGCCCAGGACGCGATCGAGCTCGGGCACGCCGGTCGAGATCCGCGCAGCCTCCTCGACCTCCACGTCGACGAGGCGCAAGAGTGGCTTCGCCGCGGCCGCGCTCTTCCCCTTGCCGTTGCGTGTCGGCGGTGCGGCCTCCTCGACAAGCGTCCCGAACGCGTCGCAGCCCGGACACTTGCCGAACCAGCGCCCGGCCGAGTAGCCGCAGTCGGTGCAGAGGAATTGAACAGCCGTCTTAGCCACGAGATCGAGTCTAGGTCTCGGTCCCGACGGTGACTGTGCCGGATCGGTGACTAGTTCTGCACGGGCACGGCGAGGCCGCTGAGAGCCGGAAGGTAGGGTGCGCGCCGTGGATCGGGCGGACCGGCTGCAGCGCTACGCGGAGCTCATCGTCAAGATCGGCGCGAACATCGCGCCGGGGCAGCTCGTCGCCGTCCGCGGCCTACCCGAGCACGCGCCCCTCATGCGGGAGATCGCCCGCGAGGCGTACGTTGCCGGCGCACGATACGTCGACCCGTACTACATCGACGGCCACTTCCGGCACGCGCTGATCGAGTCGGGGCCTGAGGAGGCCTGGACGTGGACGCCGCCGTGGCTAACCGACCGTCTCGACCGACTCGCCGACGAGCGGGGAGCGCACATCTCGATCTCGGGCGAACCCCACCCGCGTCTCTTCGACGACCTCGATCCTTTCAAGGTCGGACAGGCGCGCGCGCTCGACCTCGCCCGCTCGCACCTGAACATGGTCGGGGGCGGGGAAGTGAACTGGACGATCGCCGCCTGGCCGACCGAGGGCTGGGCGCAGGAGATCTTCGGCGAGCCGGACGTGGAGCGCCTCTGGGAGGCGATTGCGCAGACGGTGCGGCTCGACGAGGAGGACCCTGCGTCCGCCTGGCGCGAGCACATGGACCGACTCGACGCGCGCGCGGCGGGCCTCAACGAGCGCCGCTTCGACGCGATCCGCTTCCGTGGGCCCGGTACCGATCTCACCGTCGGTCTCCTTCCGGACGCCGACTGGGAGGCGGCGCGGGCCGAGACGACGTGGGGTCGGGAGCACATACCGAACATGCCGACCGAAGAGGTGTACACGTGCCCGGATTACCGCCGGGTCGACGGAGTGGTCACGTCGACGAAGCCACTGGCACTCGTCAGTGGTCCCGTCGTTCGCGATCTGCGGATCCGGTTCGAAGGCGGCCGCGCAGTGGAGGTCGACGCGTCGTCGGGCGCCGAGGCCGTCAGCGCGCACATGGAGAGCGACGAGGGCGCGACTCGGCTCGGGGAGATCGCGCTCGTCGACGGCGCGAGCCGCGTCGGCCAGACCGGGATCTTGTTCCTGAACACGCTCTTCGACGAGAACGCGACGTGCCATATCGCCTATGGCGACGCGGTCGTGCACGGCGTTCAGGGCGGGGAAGCGCTGAGCGACGACGACAAGCTCGCGCGCGGCATCAACGTCTCGACGATCCACACCGACTTCATGATCGGCGGCCCCGAGGTCGACGTCGACGGGATCGAGCAGGGCGGCGGCGAGGTTCCGATCATCCGCGACGACGTGTGGCAGCTCACGTGACCGACGAGCGGCTCGAGCGCTACGCCGAGCTCACCGTGCGGGTCGGCGCGAACGTCGACGAGGGCCAGGAGGTCTTCCTCGCCGGCCGGGTCGAGCACGCGCCGCTGCTGCGTGCGCTCGCTCGCGCGTCGTACCAGGCGGGAGCGAGCTACGTCGACTGCTTCTACACCGACCAGCACCTGCGGCGGGCGCTGATCGAGCTCGGGCCCGATTCGGCCCTGACGTATACGCCGCCCGGCCTGCTCGCGCGCTGGAAGCACATGGGCGCGGTCAAGGGTGCGCAGATCGGGACGACGGGAGAGCCGGAACCCAATCTCCTCGCGGATCTCGACGGGGCGCGGGTTGGCGGGGCGCAGATGACGGAGCTGGCGCAGGAGGCAATGCGCCTGCTCGGCGAGAAGCTCGTCAACTGGACCGGGATTGCCTATCCCAACGCGGGCTGGGCGGAGCAGGTGTTCGGCGAGCCTGACGTCGAACGGCTCTGGGAGGCGCTCGCGTTCTGTGTGCGGCTCGACGAAGAGGATCCCGTCGACGCGTGGACAGAGCACATGGACCGGCTCAAGAGCCGGGCCGACGCGCTCAACGAACTCGGGGTGGACGCGATCCGATTCCGTGGGCCTGGGACCGACCTGACCGTCGGCCTATCTGAGCGCTCCCGGTTCGACGCGGCTCGATTCGAGACGTCGTGGGGCCGCAGCCACGTCCCGAATATGCCGACCGAAGAGGTCTTCACAACACCGCACCGCGACCGGACCGAGGGCGTGATCCGCTCGACCCGGCCGCTCGCGCTGCTCGGCCAGGTCGTGGTCGGGCTCGAAATGCGGTTCGAGAACGGCCGGATCGTCTCGGTCGACGCGGAGGAGGGCGCCGACGTCGTCCGCGGCCAGGTCGAGACCGACGAGGGCTCGCACTATCTCGGCGAGCTGGCGCTCGTGGACGGAACCTCTCGGGTCGGGCAGACCGGCATCACCTTCTTCGACACGCTCTTCGACGAGAACGCGACGTGCCACATCGCGTACGGCTTCGGCATCCCGCACAGCTACGACGGCGAGCCCGGCGGCGAGGGCTACAACGTTTCGACCGTCCACACGGACTTCATGGTGGGCGGACCCGAGGTCGAGGTCGACGCGCTGACCCACGATGGCCACGAAGTACCGATCCTCCGCCAGGACGTCTGGCAGCTCGGAGAGGGCTAGCGCGCTTCGAGGACCGGCGCGGCTGGCGTCGAGCGCCGGCCCGTCGAAACGGCGATGAGCCCGGTGAGGATCGCGGCGGCGCCGACCAACTGCAGCGTCGACGGCGACTCGTCCAGCAGCAGCATCGCGAGCACGACGGTGCTCACCGGCTGCAGCGTGAGGAGGATCGAGGTCAGCACGGCCGGCAGGCGCGGCAGCGAGAGCGAGATCAGCAGCCAGCCCAGCACCTGCGAGCTCAGCGCGAGCAGGATGAGCCAGCCCGTGGCCGCCAAGCTCGGCGTGAGGTCGAGGTCGCCGAGGACGAAGCCGGCGGCGAGGGATCCGACCGCTGCCACGGCCGTCGCGTCGCAGAGCGGTCCGGCGGGCCGCCTGACGTCCTGGTTTCCGTGGCGCAGTGCGAGCAGGAAGCCCGTGTACATGAGCGCCGTGAGCACGCCGTAGAGCACGCCCAGAGCCGGGTGCGCGCCATACGCGTCCGCGCCGATCGCACCCGAGATGAGCACGACTCCGACT
>JALZOQ010000221.1 GCA_030913835.1 Actinomycetota bacterium
GCGCGAGGCCTGGCAGCGGCTGATCCGCAACCCGGGCGCGATCATCGGCTCGCTGTTCGTGCTCTCTTTCATCGTCGCGGCGCTCTTCGCGCCGTGGCTCGCGCCCTACGACCCCGGCGAGCAGCGCTTGGAGCTGATCGCGAAAGGCTGCTGTCCCGGCCCGTCGTCCGAGCATCTGTTCGGCGTCGACCTGCTTGGCCGGGACATGTTCAGCCGGATCCTGTACGGAGCGCGCTTCTCGCTGCTGATCGGCGTCGTCTCGGTCGCGATCGGCCTCTCGGTCGGGCTCGTGCTCGGCTCGATCGCCGGGTACGTCGGCGGCTTCGTCGACTCGCTGATCATGCGCGGCATGGACATCATGCTCGCGATTCCGGGCCTGCTGTTCGCGATCGGGATCGTGGCGATGCTCGGCCCCGGCCTCACGCAGATCATGATCGCCGTCGGCGTCGTGAACATCCCGATCTTCGCCCGGCTCCTGCGCGGCTCCGTGCTCGCCCAGCGCGAGAACGACTTCGTGCTGGCGGCGCGGTCGGTCGGCGTCCGGCGCCCGACGATCCTCTTCGGCCACATCCTCCCGAACGCGATCTCGCCCGTGATCGTCCAGGGAACGTTGGCGATGGCGACCGCGATCATCGACGTCGCCGGGCTCGGCTTCCTCGGCCTCGGCCCGCAAGACCCGGGCACGCCGGAGTGGGGGACGATGCTCACCGACGTGAACTCGTACCTCCAGGTCGCGCCGTTCCTCGCGATCATCCCAGGACTCGCGATCGTCGTTTCGGTGCTTGGCTTCAACCTGATCGGCGACGGCCTGCGCGAAGCCCTCGACCCAAAATTGCGCGGCCGATGAGCGTCCGCGAGCAGCTGCTGTCCGTCGAGGATCTGCGCGTCGAGTTCTGGACGAGCCGGGGCACGGTCCATGCCGTCAACGGCATCTCGTTCGACATCGCGCCGGGCGAGACGCTGGGGATCGTCGGCGAGTCGGGCTGCGGCAAGAGCGTCACGTCTCTGGCGCTCCTCGGGATCCTCGCGCGCGCAGGACGCGTGACGTCGGGTCGCGCGCAGTTCGGCGGGCGCGACCTGCTCCAGCTCAGCGACCGTGAGCTGCGGCGGATCCGCGGCCGCGAGATCGCAATGATCTTCCAGGATCCGATGACGAGCCTGAACCCGGTGCTCACCATCGGCCGCCAGATCCGCGAGGCGCTCGAGACGCATATGGGCATGAACCGCCGTCAGGCGCTCGCACGGGCAGCCGAGCTGCTCGACCGCGTCGGGATCCCGAGCGCCAAGGCGCGCATCTCCGACTATCCGCACCAGTTCTCCGGCGGGATGCGCCAGCGCGCGATGATCGCGATGGCGCTCGCGACCGAGCCGAAGCTGCTGATCGCCGACGAGCCCACGACCGCCCTCGACGTGACGATCCAGGCGCAGATCCTCAACCTGCTACGCGAGCTCGTGGTCGAGCGCGACACGGCGCTGATCCTGATCACGCACGATCTCGGCGTCGTCGCCGGGATGTGCGAGCGCGTGAACGTCATGTACGCCGGGATGTTCATGGAGACCGGGTCGGCCGAGCAGCTGTTCGGTACGCCACGCCATCCCTACACGCTCGGACTGCTGCAGAGCGTGCCGCGACTCGACGCTGCCCGCAAGGCGAAGCTCCGACCGATCGAGGGCTCGCCGCGGAACATGCTCGAGCGGCCGCGCGCGTGTCCCTTCCAGCCCCGCTGCCGCTACGAAGTCGACCTCTCGAGCCAGGAGGTCCCGCCGCTCATCGAAATCGAGCCGGGCCACAAGGTCGCGTGCTTCAACCCCGTGCCCGCGGATACGTGGGCGCGCGAACGCGCGGGAGCGGTGGCTTGAGGCGCCGCTTGCGGTGCCGTCCTCAGGACGTGCGGGCCGCGGCTGCGCTTGCGCTGCCGCTTCGAGGGGTCGCGGGCTTTGCCCGCGGCCCCGCCTGCTTCCGCGCGCGTCCGTCTGAACCGACCGGTCGGCCCGTCCGAGGAGTCAAGGTGCGGCCATGAGCTCCACGAACGGGGCGGGCCCGCTCGTCGAGCTAGAGCATCTCAAGGTCTACTTTCCGATCAAGAGCGGGGTCGTCCTCGACCGTCACGTGGGCGACGTGCGCGCGGTCGACGACGTCTCGTTCTCGATCCGCCGCGGCGAGACGCTCGGTCTCGTCGGCGAGTCCGGCTGCGGCAAGTCCACGGTCGGCCGGGCGATCCTCCGTCTCTACGAGCCGACCGCCGGACGCGTCATCTTCGACGGTCGCGACATCACGACCCTCGGCGAGAGCGAGCTGCGCCCGCTGCGGCGCCGGATGCAGATGGTCTTCCAAGACCCGTTCGCGTCGCTGAACCCGCGGCACAGTGTCGGGCGCATCATCGGGGAGCCGCTGCGCGCGCATGACCTCGTCAAGCGCAGCGGTGTGGCGAAGCGCGTCCGGGAGCTGCTCCAGGTCGTCGGCCTGCCGGCGGACGCGGCCTCTCGCTATCCACACGAGTTCTCGGGCGGCCAGCGCCAGCGCATCGGCGTCGCGCGCGCAATTGCGGCGAACCCGGACTTCGTCGTCGCCGACGAGCCGGTCTCGGCGCTCGACGTCTCGATCCAGGCCCAGATCATCAACCTGCTCGAGGAGCTGCAGGGGGAGTTCGACCTGACCTACCTCTTCATCGCGCACGACCTCGCGGTCGTGCGGCACATCTCCGATCGCATCGCCGTCATGTACCTCGGCTCGATCGTGGAGGTCTCGCCGGCGGAAGAGCTCTACGACAACCCGCTGCACCCGTACACGATCTCGCTCCTCTCGGCCGTGCCGATCCCCGACCCGATCGTCGAGCGGGAGCGCGAGACGATCCTGCTCGCGGGCGACCTGCCCAGCCCGGCGAACCCTCCGCCGGCCTGCCGCTTCCACACGCGCTGCCCGTACATCCAGCCCACTCGCTGCCGCGACGAGGTTCCGCCGCTCCGCACGCTTGCGCCGAACCACACCGTCGCCTGCCACTGGGCCGAGCAGATCAAGGCCGGAGAGATCAAGCCGAGGGAACGCGAGGCTATCTTCGAGCCCGGCCCGCAAGAAGACGTGTATGAGCCGCCGCCGGTTTGACGCGGCTTTGGAAACAGGCGTAGCCTGACCAGCGGGGTCAGTCCGCCGAAGGGAGCTGCAGGAGATGTCCACCACCGCCACCGCGTTTAGCCGGTCGTTGGACGACGCCGACGAACATGTCGAGAAGGGCGGCGTCCAGATCGACGTCGTCTATCTGGGTGACCTGAAGGTGAAGCGCGCCACCTATCCGAAGGGCTGGAAGTTCTCGCAAGACATGGGCGCCGACCGCTGCCAGGACACGCACGTCGGCTACGTGATCAAGGGCCATATTCACACCGTCATGGATGACGGAACGGAGCTCGACATCAAAGCCGGCGACGTCTTCGCCATCCCCGCGAATCACGACGCCTGGTGCGACGACGAGTGCACGATGGTCCAGTTCGACGAGGGCGAGTCGGCCGCGCGCAGGTACGGCCTCAGCCACTAGGAGCTAGCTCGGGCAGAATCCCGGGGTGGAGGACAAGCGCTTGGATGCCTTCGTCGTTGCGGAGGTCGCTTCCGTGCGTGCGCTGCCGAACGACGACGCCGAGCAGGTAACGCAGGCGCTCCGGGGCGAGCCGCTCACCGTCGAGGCGGAGCGCGAGGGCTGGGCGCGCGTCCGCACCTTCTACGACTACCCCGGCTGGATCCGCCAGGACGCTCTTGGCCCCGCCCCGGGGCCTGACCCCGGGACCTGGCCGCTCGAGCCACGTGAGGGCGATCCGGTCGAAGAGGCCCGCGCCTACCTCGGCACCCGCTACCTCTGGGGCGGGATGACCGAGCAGGGGATCGACTGCTCCGGCCTAGTCCACATGGCCTATCGAAGGCTCGGCCGGGTCGTTCCGCGCGACGCCGACCAGCAGGAGGAAGCAGGACGGCCGATCGACGACAGCGAGCTCCGCGCCGGCGACCTGATCACGTACGGCGACGCCGAGGCGGACCACATCGCCTTCTGGACCGGGGACGGCCGAATCCTCCACTCGACCGGGCGCGACGACGACCTCGGCG
>JALZOQ010000222.1 GCA_030913835.1 Actinomycetota bacterium
GAGGACGACGGCGAAGGTCTCGTTGGGCTCATAGCGGACGTCGCCGTTGACGTCGACCGCGAACGTCGCCGTCCGAGACCCGGCGAGGATGGTCACGCGAGCCGAGCGGCTCGTGTAGTCGCCGTCCGCGGCCGTCGCGCTCCCGTCCTCGGTCGCGATGTCGACGGCGATTCCGCCGGCCGGAGCCGGCGCGGCTGCGGTGATCGTGAAGGTCGCAATGGTCGAGCCGCTGTCGCCTTCGGTCACGCTGACGTCGTTGACCGAGAGCGTGTTGACGATGCTCGTGCGCGGAGTCAGGGAGAAGTCGTCGACGGCGAGGCCGTCGTCGGAGCCGGTGGCGTTGAAGTCAGTCCAGCGAATCCAGAAGGTCGAGCCGGGAGCGATGCTGAGGCCGGCGACCGCGGACGAGATCGCCGTGCGGTTGCCCGCAAGGTTCCCGTTCACTGCGCCGATCGTGCCCGTTGTGACCGGTGCGACGAAGTCGAGCGTGTCGACGTTGTTCCACGTCCCGGTGGTCAGGGAGGAAGCGTCGGCGCTGATCTGGAAGTCGAGCCGCTCCGGTCGCGCGGTCGCGCCGAGACGCCACCGCTCGCCCGTGTAGGCCACCGAGAGCGAGCTGATCGTCGTCCCGGTGTCGTTGACGAACGCGGCGCCGATGGTCGGCGTCAGCGTCCCGCTCAGCAGCGTCCCGAAGGCGCGCTCGGTGGAGACCGCCGAGCCAAAGCTGTAGACGTCACCGGCATTGCCCGAGCCGGTGCCCGCGGTGTAGTTCTGGTTGACCGCGCCGCTCGATCCGGACTCGAAGAGCGTCCAGCCAACCGGAGTCGTGTGGGAGCTCCCGGTCGAAGCGAGCGTGTCGAAGTTCTCGGTCACCGGCCCGTCGATCAGACTCAGCGAGACAGGCGACACGGGGTGGGCGCCGGAGGCGAGCCCGACGATGCCGAAGGCGGACAGGCAGACCAGCAGCAGAGCAAAGACGCGGCGACCAGCGCTCAAAAGAAAACTCCCCTCGTATTGGCGGAATCGACCATGTCCCGCCGGCCGACCTCGGCCATCGTAGCCCGGTTTCGGGCGCTGGCCAAGCACCGAAATCCACGCTTTTACCCGCTGTTTGCGGCTTTTGACGCGGCGGCCCGCCTAGCTCTTCGCCTCGTTCCAGTCGTCGCCGACGCCTACGTCGACGGCCAACGGCGGGTCGAGCGGGTACGCGCCACACATCTCCTCGCGCACCAGGTCGCGCACCGC
Organism: Actinomycetota bacterium; assembly: GCA_030913835.1. Lineage (GTDB taxonomy): Bacteria > Actinomycetota > Thermoleophilia > Gaiellales > Gaiellaceae > UBA5186. Next base: position 1,246 of record JALZOQ010000222.1, read on the forward strand.
GGACACCTCCGTTTCGGGCACCTCGAACAGCAACTCGTCGTGGATCTGCAGGACGAGCCGCGCCGCCCGGCCTTCCTCACGCAAGCGGCGGTGGATCCGGATCATGGCCACCTTGATGATGTCCGCGTTCGACCCCTGCATGACGAAGTTCACTGCGAGGCGCTCACCCAGCGAGCGCGTCTGCCGGTTCGAGGCGCGGATCTCCTGGACGGGCCGCCGCCGCCCGAGCAGCGAGGTCACGTAGCCGTCGCGCGCCGCCTGCTCGATCGTGCGCTGGATGAAGTCCTGCACGAGCGGGAACCGCGCCAGGTAAGCATCGATGTACTCCTGGGCCTGCTCGCGCGGAATCTCCAGATTCTCCGACAGCCCGAAGGCCGAGATCCCGTAGATGATCCCGAAGTTGATCATCTTCGCGATGCTGCGTTCGCCGGTCGTCAGCGTCGCCGGGTCCTTGCCGAGCACCTCCGCCGCGGTGGCGGTGTGGATGTCGTCGCCGCGCGCGAACGCCTCGCGCAACTTCGGTTCGCCGGAGACGTGCGCGAGGATCCTCAGCTCGATTTGGGAGTAGTCGGCCGAGAGCAGTCGGTGGCCCGGCTCGGCGATGAACGCGGAGCGAATCTCGCGCCCGAGCTCGGTGCGAATCGGGATCGCCTGCAGGTTCGGGTTGGTCGTCGAGAGCCGCCCGGTCACCGCCGCGGCCTGGTTTATGGTCGTGTGCAACCGGCCGTCGTCGGGCGAGATCAGGCTCGGGAGCGGGCCGAGGTACGTGTTGAGGAGCTTCGAGTACTCGCGCCACTCCTCGAGCACCGGCACGAGCTCGTGCTCCTCGCGGATCGAGCGCAGGACGCGCGTGTCGGTTGAATAGCCCGTCTTCCCCTTGCGCCCCGGGGTCAGCTCGAGCTTCTCGAACAGGATCCGCGCGACCTGCTGCGTCGAACCGAGCATGAACTCCTCGCCCTCGAGCTCGTAAGCCTTCGCCTCCAGCTCCTCCACCCGGTCGGCGAGCCGCGCCGTGATCTCGCCCATCCGGTACTCGTCGATCTTGACCCCGGCGTCCTCCATCGCGGCGAGCACCGCTGTGAGCGGCAGCTCGATCGTCCGATACAGGTCGAGGCTCCCGCGCTCCTCGACCCGTTCGCGCATCCGGTCGACAAGCCGCAAAGGCGTCGCCGCGTGGCGGATGAGCGCGGCGGTCTCTTCCTCCGCCTCCGGCTCAGGCAGTACCTCGAGCCCGTACTCCGCCGCCAGGTCGTCGAGCTCGTAGAGCGGGCGCCCGGGTTCGATCAGGTACGCCGCCAGCATCGTGTCGTCGACCGGCTGCATCGTCAGTCGCGGCAGCTTCTTGAAGTCGTGCGCGACCAGCTCGGCGCCCTCGAGCCGGCGCTCGTACTCGGGCTGCCACTCGCCCACGACCACGCCGTCGGCCTGCGCGAGCGCGAACCGCCCGTCCTCGATCGCCAGCGCCGCGCGGCCGCGCACCCGCTCGGGGAACTCGTCCTCGCGCCACGGCACAGCCGTCCCCTCGATCTTCGGCGGGGCGGCCGCGGGCAGCGCCTCGTCGAGCTCGTCGACCCGGCCGAGCAGGTTCCGAAACTCGAAGCGCCGGAACATCTCCTTCAGCTGCGAGCGGTCGGGCGGCGCGAGCACGAGCTGCGAGGGATCGCAGTCGATGTCGAGGTCGCGGCGCATCGTGGCAAGCACCTTCGACTGCCGCGCCTGCTCCGCGTGCTCCGTCAGGTTCTTGCGGCGTGCCGGCGAGAGCTCGTCGGCGTGCTCGAGCACCTCCTCGAGCGACCCGTACTGAGCGATTAGCTGCCCGGCCGTCTTGTCGCCGATCCCCGGAACGCCGGGGATGTTGTCGGAGGTGTCCCCTTTGAGCCCGATGAAGTCGGGCACCTGGTCGGGACGGACGCCGTAGCGAAGCTCGACGCGCTCGGGCGTGTAGACGTGGACGTCTGCGACCCCCCGCGGGGTCATCATCAGGCACACGTTCTCGGTGACGAGCTGGAAGGCGTCGCGATCGGTCGAGACGATGCAGGTCTTGACTCCGGCCTCGTCCGCGCGCGTGGCGAGGGTCGCGATCACGTCGTCGGCCTCCCAACCCTCGAACTCCAGGTTGCGGTAGCCGAAGGCCTCGACGATGGGCCGGAAGTACGGGAACTGCTCCCGGAGGAGATCCGGCATGGGCCGCCGCTCCGACTTGTAGTCCTCGGAGATCGCGGCGCGGTGAACGGGCCGTGTGTCCCAGGCGACGGCGACCCCGCGCGGCCTGTAGTCGGCGAGCAGCTTGAAGAGCATGTTCGTGAAGCCGAGCAGCGCGTTCGTCGAGAAGCCGTCGCTCGTCGCGAGCTCCTCCGGGAGCGCGAAGAACGCGCGATAGGCGAGGTTGTTGCCATCGACGAGGAAGAGCTCCGACTCGCGCGCGGGGCCGTCATCGAGCTGAAGCTCGGCGCCGGTGAGGGTCTTCGGGCTGATGGTCCAACGCTATCGTCCCCCGGCGATGCTCGACATCGTCGAATTCACCGACGAGCACGTCGACGCGGCGGCGGAGCTGCTGGCAGAACGACACGCGAGGCACCGCGCAGCGGAGCCGCTCCTGCCCGCAGACGTCGATTTCCGCGCCCAGATCGAGAGCGAGTGGATGACCGAGGGCGCGAGTGGCGTCTTCGCGGCGCGCGACGGCAAGCCGGCCGGCTACCTCCTGGGGCGCCCGCACTCCCACTGGTTCACGGTCGGGATCGGGGGACACGCGCTGCGCGGCGACGCGGAGCAGGCGCGCGACCTCTACGCAGCCGCGGCGGCGAGCTGGCTGGACGCGGGGCATCGCGAGCACGCCGTCTTCGTCCCTGCGTCGGACGCACCGCTGCTCGATGCGTGGTTCCGGCTGAGCTTCGGCGCGTCCGCGGCGCTCGCGATCCGCGAGACCGCCCCCGAGCCGCCGTTCGACGCCGGCGTGAGGATCAGACCGGGAACGCCGGACGACCTCGACGTGTCGTGGCGGCTGGATCGCGAGCTGAGCCGGTCGATGGTGCCGGCCCCGAGCTTCTCGAGCATGCGCCTGCAGAGCGAGCCCGAGTACCTCGAAGACTGGCGCGACACGTGGGAGGACCCGCAATTCGTGCATTTCGTCGCGGAGCGCGACGGCGCCGTCGTCGGGCACACCCTTCTGTACAAGCGTCCTGCCGACCTACGCGTTCCGGCCGACAGCATCGACCTGGCGAACGCGGCGACGTTTCCGGACCTTCGCGGCGGTGGCGTCGGACGCGCGCTGACCGCGCACGTGCTCGCGTGGGCGTACGAGCACGGCTACCCGACGATGGTCACGGACTGGCGGATGACGAACCTACCCGCCTCGCGCTTCTGGCCGCGGCGCGGTTTCCGCGAGACCTTCCTGCGCCTCCATCGCGCGATTCCTTGAGGGTTCCGCTCCTCGCCGGCTCGCGGCTCGCGGTCGTCGACGCGCCGAACGACTCCCTCCTCCTCCGCCCGCCCGCGCCCGGCGGGCAGATCGCCGACGTCGGCTCGGCCGTGCGC
>JALZOQ010000231.1 GCA_030913835.1 Actinomycetota bacterium
ACCTAGACGAGGTCCTCGCGCGCACGCTCGAAGCGGCGGGCGGGATCCGGGGCGCCGACGCTGCGCTCGTCACGACGACAGGCTTCGACGGCCAGCCGCTCGTCGCGACGCTGGGGCTCTCCGCGGAGGAGGCCGAGCGGCAGGCGATCGCCGGGCCGCCGGACGGACGCGCGGCGCGCTCGATCGGGATCTCCTACCGCTACGGGTCGGAGGAGCTCGCCCAGAATGGAGCTCTCATCCACTCCGGGGTCGCGGTGCCGCTCCTGCGCGAGGACGAGCAGCTCGGCTTCCTCACGATCTTCACGCGCTCCGGCGGCCGGAGCTTCAATGACGAGGACGTGCAGGAGCTCGAGCAGCTCGCGCTGCGCGCCGGCCCCGCGATCGAGAACGCACGGCGCTTCCGCGAGGCGCGCCAGCTCGCCGACCTCGACGCTTTGACCGGCCTCCACAACCGGCGCTATTTCCACGAGACGCTCGCGCGGGAGGTGTCGCGCGCGCAGCGCTACGGCCGCTCGCTCGCGCTGATCGTCTTCGACCTGGACGACTTCAAGGCGATCAACGACCGGATCGGCCACCTCGCCGGCGACTCGGTGCTCGCCGACGCCGCCGAGCGCGTGCGCGCCTCGGTGCGGTCGGCGGACATCGCCTGCCGCGTCGGCGGCGACGAGTTCGCGGTGATCCTGCCCGAGTCGACGCTGGACGACGCCGACCAGCTGTACCGCCGGATCCAGGTCTCGGTCTCGTCCCGGCCGATCGGCCAGGAAGGACGGCTGTTCCTCTCCGCAGGCGTGACTGATCTGCGGCCGGAGGACGACGCGGTCTCGTTCTTCCAGCGCGCCGACGACGCGCTCTACCGCGCCAAGGAAGGCGGAAAGGGCCGCATGGTCACAGAGGGCTCGAATCCGGCCAGCTCGAACCCCGCCGGCTCGAACGCCCTCAGCTCGTAGCCTGCTGCGCCAGGAGGGCCTAGCCCGTCGGGGCTAGGAAGGGCAGGTACATCGAGAGGTCGATCGCGCCCGGGGCCGGGAGGTCGTCGCTGCGGCAGGTCACGGTCGGGAGGACTCCCGACTGGCGGTTCGCGCTCCAGCCTTCGAACGCGGCTCCCCGCGCGAACGAGCGCAGGGCGGAGGAGATCGCCGGGCGCGCCCGCTCGAGCGGCAGCGCGCCGAGCTCGACGGTCTCGCCGAGCGGCCGGACCGCGTAGCTGCCGATCATCGTCCGGATGAGGCCCTTCCGCCCGCCCGGCATCGTGAAGAGCGACGCCGGTGCGAGGGACGAGATCGCGAGGCCGCGCGTGCGCCAGCCGAGCCACCACGGCGCCGGCTTGGCCTCGACTTGCCGCGTCAAGAGCTCCGGATACGCCAGGTAGAAGGACGTGACCGCAGCGCTCGACGGCGCCGGCGCGTTCAGCGTCGCTTCGATCCGGCCCCGCCGAAGCTGATCGGCGATCACGCCCCGCGCGACCGCGACGCTTGCGTGCGCCTCGCGAAGCGCTGCGCGATAGGCACCCACGCTGCCGGCGAACCTGCTCGCGATCACGCCCCGCTCCCCGGCCAAGACCTGGGCGGTCGTCACACGCGCGCGAGTGCTCTCGGCCAGCCTGGCGAGAAGCGCGGTGTACGCGATCTCGCGGTCGCCGGTGAGCGTCTGCAGCTGGCGGATCCCGGCGAGAGTGATGCTTCCCGAACGGCTCGTGCATTGCAGCCCGCCCGGCACGCGCAGCTGCCCTTCGACCAGCGAGGCGTTGAACCGGGCTCCTGCGGCCGCAGGCCCGTCGCAGAGCGCGCGAGAACGCGCCCAGAGGTAGACGCACGCGGCAGCCGGCTTGTCGGGATCGAGCCCGCGCTGACCCCAATTCGCCCAGCCCCACGACCACACCGACGCAAACTTGAGCTCGGTCGAGGCCTGTTGCACTGCGAGCGCCTGCCACTTGATCACCTCCAACCAAGCGTTTCGCTCGAGCCCTTCGCGCCCACCGGCTCCGCGCTCGGTCTGGAAGCCGAGCATGATCCCGAGCTTCGCGACCGGAATCCCAATCGCGGTGAAGTCGAGGATCGAGCGCCGGAAAGCGTTGCGGAGCGCCCGGTTCCCGACGATCGGGCCCTGGCCGTAGATCTTCGGCGCCGGGAAGTACACCTCGCGCACGATGTCCGACACCTGCGCGACGGCACGCCACCAGTCGCCCGCCTCGCCGTCGGTGTACGGCGTGCTGTTGACGAGCAGGAACGGCCTCGCCCCGCGTGCAGCGAGGGTCTGCAGGTACAGCAGGACGTTGGCGCGGTAGCGGGCGTTCGTCTCCGACCAGGGCGAGGGCAGGCTCGCTCCGAAGAGCTCGTTCTCGGCGATCAACGGCGTGGCGCAGTTGGAAGACGTCGCCGCGAAGTCGAAGAGCTTGTTCGCAGCGGCAACGGCTTGCTCCGGAGTCTTCGGCACGGTCGGCGTGCCGACGCGCTTGTTCAGGTACATGTCCCAGAAGACGGTCTTCGCGCCCCGCTGCCGGATCTGCGGCGGATAGATCAGCCCAGCGGCAGCGACGATGCGGCCGGGCTGCGCGAAGGTTTCCCAGGCGGAGGCGTTCCCGTCGCCGTAGTCGATCCACCAGGTCGTTCGGTCGGGCAGGCCGCACTGCCCCGCGCGGGCGACGCCGGGGGCGACGGCGAAGAGCGCGGCGCACGCGCACAGGGTTAGAGCCAGTTTCCTCAAGAGAACGCGTCCAGATGTAGCAGAAGGCCCGGGCCGATACAGCACCCGGGCCTTCGAATTAACGCTTCGAGAACAGAGTCCTACTTGTCGTCAAGCGGTGAATCCACCTCGGGCACTTCCTCCGCCTCGCCCGACTCGTGCGATGAGCCCCCGTTCTCCGCGCCCGGCTCGCCGCCGAACGACAGGTCGAGGTTGGCGAGGTCGAGCCCGTCGCCGCCGTCGGTGCCGATCTCCTCGAGCGCGGCGAGCAGCTGCTCCTCCGTCGCCGGCCGCGCGTAGGCCGAGGCCGGCACCTTCTCGGAGGGAGCGATGTCGATCTGCCGGTACCGCTTCAGGCCCGTGGCCGCCGGGATCAGCTTCCCGATGATCACGTTCTCCTTCAGCCCGAGCAGCCGGTCGATCTTGCCCTCGATCGACGCATCGGTGAGCACCTTCGTCGTCTCCTGGAAGGAGGCCGCCGAGAGGAACGACTCGGTTGCGAGCGACGCCTTTGTGATCCCGAGGATCAGCGGCTCGAACGTCGCCTGTTCCTTCTTGGCCTTCTTGGCGGTGACGTTCTCCCGCTCGTAGACGACCTTGTCGACGAGCTGGCCCGGCAGCATCTCGGTGTCGCCGGCGTTCTCGACCCGGACCTTCTTCAGCATCTGCCGGACGATCAGCTCGATGTGCTTGTCGTGGATCTCGACGCCCTGCGACTTGTAGACGCGCTGGACCTGGTCGACGAGGTACAGCTCGACCGCGGTCGCGCCCTTGAGCCGGAGCAGGTCCGCCGGAGCGATGGAGCCCTCGTGGAGAGCGTCGCCTGCCTCGACCGTCTGCTTGTCCTTGACGAGCAGCCGCGTGCGCCGCGGCAGCTGGTAGGCCTTGGGCTCGAGCGGCTCGCCGTTCTCGTCCACCCCGTCGGGCTGGATGGTCAGCTTCGGCCCGCGGTCGGTCTCCTCGACCTCGACGCGCCCGTTGGTCTCGGCCAGCGTGGCCGCGCCCTTTGGGTTGCGCGCCTCGAAGATCTCGACGACACGCGGGAGGCCGTGCGTGATGTCCGCGCCGGCGACGCCGCCGGTGTGGAACGTCCGCATCGTCAGCTGCGTGCCCGGCTCGCCGATCGACTGCGCGGCGATGATGCCGACCGCGTCCCCGATCTCGCAGAGCTCGCCCGTGGCGAGGAAGATGCCGTAACACGCGCGGCACACGCCGAACTCGCTGCGGCACTTGAGCACCGAGCGGACCGGAAGCGTGGCGCCCTCCGCGACCTCGGCGAGGCCTTCGAGCACGTCTTCGAGGAGCGGGACGGTGACGATCGCGCCCTTCTCGGCCAGCACGGTCTTGCCCGGCTTGCCGGAGGCGAGCGGCTTGTGCACGTCCTCGGCGACGGCGCGTCCGAGCAGGCTCTTGTTCAGGCCGTCCGTGACGCGGATCGGCAGCTCGATCGACTCGCTCGCCTTGCAGTCCTCCTCGCGGATGATCACGTCCTGCGAGACGTCGACCAGACGCCGCGTCAGGTAGCCCGAGTCGGCCGTGCGGAGCGCCGTGTCGGCGAGACCCTTGCGGGCGCCGTGCGTCGAGATGAAGTACTCGAGCACCGAGAGGCCTTCCATGAAGTTCGCCTTGATCGGCCGCTCGATGATCTCGCCCTTCGGATTCGCCATCAGGCCGCGCATACCGGCGAGTTGGCGGATCTGGGACAGTGACCCGCGGGCACCGGAGTTCGCCATCATCGCGACGGGGTTCGTCTCGTAGAGGTGGCGCTCCATCGCGGCCGCGACCTCCTCGGTCGCCTCGGTCCAGATGTTGACGATCGACTCGTGGCGCTCCTCGTCGGTGATCAGGCCGCGCTCGTAGTGCAGCTCGACCCCGGAGACGCGCTCCTCGTAGCCGATGAGGATCTCCTCCTTGTCGGGCGGGATGACGATGTCGTTCTTCGACACGGTGATCCCCGCCTGGGTGCTGTACTTGAAGCCGAGCGCCTTGATCGTGTCGAGCACGCCTGCGATCGCGTGCGCGCCGTAGCGCGCCACGAGCTCGCCGATGAACGTGTCCATCCCCGACTTCGACAGCGTCCGGTTGATGAACTCGTGCTCGCCGATCTCCGCCGCACTCTCGCCTAGCGCCTCCACGAGGCTGCGCTCGACCTCTGAGTTGAAGATCACCCGGCCCGGCGTGGTCACGAACGGCTCGCTGCCGTGCCAGCGGAACTCGATCGGCTGCTGAAGCCCGGTCTGCCCGGCCTCGACGGCCATCTGGACCTGGTTCTCGTTCGAGAACCGCTGTGGCCGCGGCTTGAGCTTGGCGGCGTCCACCTGCGTCAGGTCGTCCGGGGCGTAGGTGAGCCAGTAGGCGCCGATGACCATGTCCTGCGTCGGCGTGGCCAGGGGCCGGCCGTTCGCAGGCGACAGGATGTTGTTCGAGGAGAGCATCAGGATGCGCGCCTCGGCCTGCGCCTCCGCCGAGAGCGGCAGGTGCACGGCCATCTGGTCGCCGTCGAAGTCGGCGTTGAACGCGTGACAGACGAGCGGGTGAACCTGGATCGCCTTGCCCTCGACGAGCACGGGCTCGAACGCCTGGATGCCGAGGCGGTGCAGCGTCGGCGCCCGGTTCAGGAGCACCGGATGCTCGGCGATGACCTCCTCGAGGACGTCCCAGACCTCCTCGGTCATCGAGTCGACGTACTTCTTCGCCGCCTTGATGTTCTGGACGGACTTCCGCTCGACGAGCCGGCTCATGATGAACGGCTTGAAGAGCTCGAGCGCCATCAGCTTCGGCAGGCCGCACTGGTGCAGCTTGAGGTTCGGGCCCGCGACGATGACCGAGCGGCCGGAGTAGTCGACGCGCTTGCCGAGCAGGTTCTGGCGGAAGCGGCCCTGCTTGCCCTTGAGCATGTCGGAGAGCGACTTCAGCGGCCGGTTGCCCGGGCCGGTGACCGCGCGGCCGCGACGGCCGTTGTCGAACAGCGCGTCGACGGCCTCCTGCAGCATCCGCTTCTCGTTGTTGACGATGATCTCGGGCGCGCCCAAGTCGAGCAGCCGCTTGAGGCGGTTGTTCCGGTTGATCACGCGCCGGTAGAGGTCGTTCAGGTCGCTCGTGGCGAACCTGCCGCCGTCGAGCTGCACCATCGGCCGCAGCTCCGGCGGAATCACCGGCACGGCCTCGAGCACCATCCAGTCGGGCTTGTTCTCGGACTTGATGAACGCGTTCACGACCTTCAGGCGCTTGATCCCGCGCTGCTGCTTCTGACCCTTGGAGGTGCGGATCGTCTCGCGGAGGAACTCGGCCTCCGCGTCGAGATCGAGGTCCTTGAGCAGGTCGCGGATCGACTCCGCCCCCATGCCGCCTCGGAAGTAGACGCCGAAGCCGTACGGGGAGCCGAAGCGGTCCTTGAGCTCGCGGAAGAGCTGCTCGTCGTTGACGATCTTCTTCGGCTCGAGCTCCTTGAACAGCAGCCAGGTCTCCTCGAGCCGGCGCACCGAGTCGACGGAGGCCTCGCGCGCGTCCTCGCGGCGAGACTCGATGTCGAGGTACATCTCGCGCACCTTGAGCGCCCACTGGACGAGCGCGTCGAGGTCTTCCTTCCGGATCTTCCCGTCGGTCCGCAGGCAGAGGTCGTTCGCGAGCTCGCGGATCTCGTTCGGGTCGGCTCCGGACTCGGCCTTTTCCAACACCTCGGCCAGGAGACCCTTGCCGAGGTCGCGGGAGCGCTCGACGAGCTTCATGTCGACGTCCTTGACGAGCTCGGCGTCTTCCTCGCTCAGGTCGCCGCCGGTGAGAAGCGCGTCGGTGATGCGGTTCAGGTGCTTCGTGATCGCACCCTTCTTCGAGCCCGAGGCCTTCTCGAGCTTGGAGCGGAGCGGGTCGAGCGCGACGCGGATCTGAGTCGCGGCGGCGCCGACGTTGTCGAGTTCGCGCGGGCTCAGCTTGCGATCGTCGCGGATGGCCGCGTTGCGAACGAGCTCGCGGATCTTCTTCGAGTCTTCGGTGGTGATCGTCTTCGCCAGGTCGACGAACGTGCCGCCCACGACTTCGCGAGCCTCCTCGAGGGTCGGCAGGCCCTGCTCCTCGGCCCAGTTGGCGAGGCCGCGGGTCCAGAAGTCGTCGTCCTCGTCGAAGCCCTTGTCCTTGCCCTTCGCGAAGTAGTCGCGCCGGCGCGTGAGCCGCTGCTCGAGCGCGGCGAGCGCCTCCTCGCGGTCGACGTCGATGCGCTCCGACTCGGCGCGCACCTTGTCCTCGAGGTCGGCCAGGTCTGCCTCGCGC
>JALZOQ010000189.1 GCA_030913835.1 Actinomycetota bacterium
GACCCATACTGGTCCGACTCTTCTGTCGCCCTCTTCCACCGCGATGCGCTCGCGGCGCTCTCTGCGCTTCCGCCTGAATCGATCTCGCTGACGGTGACGTCACCGCCGTACAACATCGGCAAGGAATATGAGCGGCCACTCTCCCTCGACGCCTACCTCGACTGGTCGGCCGCGTGGATCGCGAGTGTGCATCGCGCGACCGCTCGCGGTGGAGCGTTTTGGCTCAATCTCGGCTACATCTCAGTACCCGAGCGGGCCAAAGCAATGCCGATCTCATACTTGCTCTGGGACAGAGTTCCCTTCTACCTCCTCCAAGAGGTCGTCTGGAACTACGGCGCGGGTGTTGCTGCCAGAACGTCCTTCTCGCCGCGCAACGAGAAGTTCCTTTGGTACGTCAAGGACGCGGAGCAGTACACGTTCAACCTGGATGACGTGCGAGACCCGGATGTCAAGTACCCAAATCAGAAGAAAAACGGGAAGCTAAAGTGCAACCCGCTTGGGAAGAATCCGACCGACGTTTGGACCTTCCCGAAGGTTACGTCTGGCTCGAACAGAAGCTCGCCCGAGCGCACGCCCCACCCCGCGCAGTTTCCGGAGGCAGTAGTCGAGCGGATCATCTTGGCCTGCAGCAACCAAGGTGATGTTGTTCTCGATCCGTTCCTCGGTTCAGGAACGACCGCTGCCGTTGCTCGCCGCTTAGGACGCTGCGTGATCGGCTTTGAGGTGAACGAGAGATACTTGGCCGACGTTGCGGTTCCGCGCCTCCGTGCGGCGGTTCAGCAGTTAGCTCTTGTATGACCAGAGGACGAGCATCTTGTATCTCTTCGCCGCGGTCGAGAGGTACGCCTGCTGACCAGTAGCGGCAGCCTGCGGGATCCAATCGGTCCAGTCCAACCAGCCGAACGACACTCGCCGGATCGACGGGCGTTCGAGTAGATCGTCGGAGAACTTCTGGAAGTTGACACCAATGAAGTATCCGGCGCGAGCCTTCTTGTTTTCAGAGTGCTGCTGGGCATAGCTGCGGTTCGCGTAGATGCTGTTGGCGCTGGATGAACACTTGATCTCCGTCGAGAAGGCGGCATCCGGAATGAACACGAGGTCCTTGTCCTCGCCGCTCCTGTCTCGACGCCACTGGTTCGGGTAGCGATGTTGGAACTCAGCCGGGATCAGCTCGTGCATCAGCGTTGCCATGATCTGGGGTGTCGGGAAAATGTCGGTCCCGATGCGCAAGCCGCGCCTGCCAACCGACGATTCGAAGATGTCCTCCCAGCAGAGCTTCACGACTTCGACGATTTCGTCCGGGTCGAGCGGGTGCGCAGCGGTGAGTTCTTGCGTGATGGCTTCCCAATCATTCTCTGCTACGCCCTCGTAAAGAGACATCGACGGCGGACATTAGCCAAGGCGATCGTTCGCGTAGGCTCGTCGCGTGCCCACATTCCGGTACGCGATCGCCGACGTCTTCACCGACCGGCCGCTGACCGGGAACCAGCTCGCGGTCTTCACCGACGCCCGCGAGATTCCCGAGGACTCGCTGCAGGCGATCGCCCGCGAGATGGCGTTCCCCGAGACCGTTTTCGTCTATCCCCCGGAAGGCGAGGGGCATGTCCGGATTCGCATCTTCACGCCTTCGGACGAGCTGCCGTTCGCCGGACACCCCGTGCTCGGAACGGCGTTCGTGCTGGGCGGCCCGCTGCAGCTCGGTGTGATCGTGCTGGAGACGAAGGCCGGGCCGGTGCCGGTCGAGCTGGAGCGCGAGGGGCCGAGGATCATCTTCGGGCGGATGACCCAGCCTGTGCCGCCCTGGCGCCCGTACGAGCACGAGGCCGAGCTGCTTCGCGCGCTGGGCGTGGAACGGTCGGAGCTGCCGATCGAGCTCTACGAGCTCGGGCCGACTCACGTGTTCGTCGTGCTCGGCTCACGCGACGAGGTGGCGGGTCTCGATCCCGACATGGCCGCCCTCGCGACGCTCCGGATCGGCGCGAACTGTGTGGCCGGAGAAGGCAAGCGGTGGAAGACGCGGATGTTCCTCCCGGGGCACGGGATCCCCGAGGATCCCGCGACCGGCTCTGCGGCCGGCCCGCTCGCGATCCATCTCGCGCGGCACGGCCGGATCGCCTTTGGCGACGAGATCGAGATCGAGCAGGGCGCCGAGATCCAGCGTCCGTCGAAGCTGTTCGCCCGCGTCGACGGCTCCGTGGAGAAGATCGGGCGTGTCGAGGTCGGCGGCTCCGCCGTTTTGGTCGCCCGCGGCGACCTACAGCTCTAGGCCCGCAACTCCACCGCGAGGATCTCGGGCAGCTCGAGCGTGAGCGCGCGCCAGAAGCGGCCGCCGTCGCGGGACAGGAAGAGCCGGTTCCGCGCCGCGTACAGAACGATGTCCGGATCGTCCTCGGCGATCGCGACGGCGACGCCCCGCGGGAGCCCGCCGCCGCGCTCACGCCAGGTCCGGCCCGCGTCGTGCGAGACCGCGAGGGGCGGGCGCCGGTCCACGATTGCGACGACCGTCGACCCCGCGGCCGCCGCTGCCACGACGAGCGGCAGAGACACGCTCACGTCGGTCCGCTGCAGCCGCTCGTCGGCCGAAAAGCCCAGCAGCTCCTCCTCATCGAGATCCACCTCGTAGACCC
>JALZOQ010000191.1 GCA_030913835.1 Actinomycetota bacterium
CCCAGACCCCTCCACTGGTCCGCTGCGCGGACAGGCGGCTCCGCCGCCGGCGTGAGACACCCGTCTTCTAGCGCCTAACTGGAGTCGGTACTCCGTCGTCTAACCTTTCTTGGGATGAGCACGCTCGCATCGACCCTTTCCTCGCGCCGTTTTCGTCGGACCCTGCCCTGGGTTTCCGCTCTCGTGCTCGTCGCCGGGATCGTGGCCTTCTCGATCGCCTACCTCGCTGACACGGGGAAGAAGTTCCAGCTGGAGGCGACCGGCCCCGTGGTCAAGACTGCGAAACCGCAGCCCACCGTCCGCGTCGATCCGAAGGCGCGCCGCGTGGCGGGTGAGTTCATCGTCACCGCGGTGACCCGGAAGGACGTCGCCAAGGCGTACACGCTCGCGCACCCCGAGTTCCGGTCGTCGGTCACCCGCAAGGAGTGGCTGGCCGGCACGCTTCCGGGCGTCACCTACTTCCCGCCCGAGAAGCTCCTCGGCGCGACTTTCAAGGTCGACGAGTCGCATCCGCGCGAGGTTTTCCTCAGCGTGCTCATGATCGCGAAGCCGAACTCCGGCGTGAAGTCGCAGGATTTCGCGATCGGGCTCAAGGCAGTCGGCACAGGCGACAAGAAACGCTGGCTCGTGAACTACTTCGCGCCCCTCAGCGGCGGCGGAATGGTTCCGAACGTCGGCTAGTCAAGGCGCCCGCATGTCCCTCCGTCGATTCCTGGCCTCGCCCCGGCGGCGCAGGCGACTGGTTAAGGCAGGTGCCGCGCTGCTCGGTGTCGCCGCCCTCGCGTTCACCATGGTGAACTGGTCGAACACCGCCAAGCCGAAGCCCGAGGTTTTCAGCAACGAGCCGGCCATGGACATGACGAAGGTGCCGGAGCGCGCGCCGTTTGCGAAGGCCAAGCGTGAGGGCGTCCTGCGAACCGCGGCAAAGTTTCTGCAAACCGCGGTCGTCCGTGAAAACGTCGCGGCTTCCTGGGACTTGATCGACCCGACCCTCAAGCAGGGCTACACCCGCAAGTCCTGGGCGAGGGAGGACATCCCGGTGCAGCCGTATCCCGTCGACGCCGCGCGCTGGAAGGTCGACTACTCGTGGCGGAACGTCGTCGGGCTGAAGGCGGCGCTCTTTCCGCGGAAGGGCCGCGAGGAGGTGCCGGCTGCCGTCTTCGACATGGAGCTGCACGCCCATGGCACCGGCAAGAGCAGGCGCTGGCTCGTGAGCTCGTGGACTCCCGCGAGCTACACGGGCATCCCGGCCGGCCCGCTCGGCTCGAGCCGCAACACGGGCTCGCCGTTCGTCGAGAAGCAGCCGCTCGCTACGCACTGGCTCTTCGCGCCCTTCGCCGTGTTCGGCCTGGCGCTGCTCGTGCCGCTCGGGCTCGGCGTGCGCGGCTGGTGGCGCGGCCGCCGGGCGGTGCGCCGCTACGAGGCCGGCCTCCGGTAGCCGAGTAGGGGTGCAGCGGATCCTCGAGTCCTACAGGTGGCGCCGCAGGCTGATCTGGCTCGGCGTAACGCTCGTGCTCATGGCCGCAGTCGTGCTCGCAATCCTGGCGCTACCCCGTCACGGCCGGGTCTTCACGGAGACCTTCAGCGACGAGCCGGCGCCGGTCGTCGTGGAGGACAAGCCGGTTCCGATGACGCCCGCGCGACGCCGGGAGGTGAGCCGGACACTCGTTCGCTTCGTTGCGACGGCCGTGACCCGCAAGGATCCGCTCGCCGCGTGGGACCTGGCGACGCCGGGGATGAAGGCGGGAACCACGCGCGCGCAGTGGGCGCGTGGCGAAGTGCCGGTCATCCCCTATCCGGCGATTCCGACCCAGGCCCGCAGTTGGACGCTCGTGAGCTCGACGGAGGACGACGTCGTCGTCGATCTCGTGCTCCAGCCGCCGAAGGGCTCGAAGCGTGGGCCGATCGAGTTCGAGGTGGAGCTGAAGCCCGTGGGCGCCCGGCCGAACCGACGCTGGCTCGTGCATGCGTTCCTTCCGGTCCGGTCGTACAACCCCGTCGCCTCGGAGCCGAAGCCGGTCAAGCCGTTGCCGACGAGCTCCAAGCCGAGCTATCCGAAGGGACGCTTGAGCCCCGCCTGGTTCCTCGTGCCCGCGTTCCTGCTTGGCCTGATCGTGCTCATCCCCGTCGGGATCGGCGTGCTCAACTGGCGCCGGGGCGTGCGCGCCGAGCGCGAGTACCGGTCTCGGCGCGAGTCGTAGACTGCGCCCCATGGCGAAGAAGATCCGAGTCGTGATCGCGAAGCCGGGCCTCGACGGCCACGACCGGGGCGCGAAGATCATTGCGCGAGCCCTGCGCGACGCTGGGATGGAGGTCATCTACACCGGGCTGCACCAGACGCCGGAGCAGATCGTCGAGACGGCGATCCAGGAGGACGCCGACGCCGTCGGGATCTCGATCCTGTCCGGCGCGCACATGACCCTCGT
>JALZOQ010000331.1 GCA_030913835.1 Actinomycetota bacterium
CCAGGATCGGCGCGCGCGCTTTGCCGTCGCGGGCGGTGAGGACCGAGACGCGGTCGGCGAGAGTCGCGGGGACGTGGGGCCGCCCGGTCAGCGGCTTCGTGCGCAGGAGCAGCAGCTCCCAGTCGTCGAGTTCGCGCGCTGCGCGCAACGCCGCGCGGGCGAGCGGACGCTCGGTCGGCCGCCATTCCACCACGATCAGGTTCCGCTTCTCCCCGGGCGCGAAGAGCTCGAGATCGACGCCCTCGCCGATGATCCGGTAGCCGCCCGGATAGCGCTCCGCGGCGGCGGCGGCGGTCGCCTCCGAGCTTGCGACGAGCGCGTCGAGCCGCCCGAGCAGCCGCTCGCGCTGCTGTCGCGCGGGTGGGTACCCGATCCGGTCGGGCGAGAAGAAGCCCGCGACGGTCAGGCCCTCAGCATCGCGGAGCGCGAGGTACGAGATGCTCGGAAGTCCGGGCTCGAGCCCGTGGACGACGTCGTACTCCCCCACCGCCAGCGCGAGCGACAGGTTCGCACGGACGCCCACGGGAACGCCCATCCTGCTTCGCCGCGAGATCGGCACGGCGGGCCCGACCGCAATCAGCTCCGGCGTGTCGCCCTTGGCCAGCGCTCGCCGGCCCGCGAGCAGGTCACTCGTGCGCGTCGAGGGCGCGAGCACGGTCACCGAGTGCCCAAGCGCGCGCAGCTCGGCGGCCACGCCCGCCACGTGCTCGTTCACGTCGTGCGGCTGTGACCACGCAAACGGCGTGACGAAGCAGATCCTCAGGCCCATGCTCTACCGAGTCTAGTGTCGCCCGCGCCTCTCACTTTGTCTGCCGCGCGGGGTCTTGACTCTCGGCACCAGCAGCGGTACCACTCGTTTATGGGCGGCGCCTTAACTCGAGCGATCCGGGTTGGGGCGGCCGCTGGCGTTGCCGCGTTGGCTGCCGTGTTCGCATCGACGCCTGCGCTCGCGGCGACACCGGTCCGGTGGTGTGGTGGCGGCGCGCGGATGACGGGGGACCGCATCCCGGACGCTGTGACGGCACGGCAGATCCATGTGATCTATGCGGTTGCCGCGGACGGCCAGGACCGCTTCGACTCTGTCGCCGCCGGCATCACGACCGACCTCCTCGCGATCGATGAGTGGTGGCGCCGCGAAGATCCGACGCGCACGCCGCGTTTTGATCTGTTCGCGTACCCCGCGTGCGAGTCGCGTCTTGGCCTGCTGGATTTGTCGTTCCTAAGGCTTCCGCAGCCGGCGACGTTCTACCGTGCCGACGGGGGATTCGGCAGCATGATCGACGGAGTGCGAGCCGCGGGTTTCGTCGACGAACACAAGAAGTACATGGTGTTCTACGACGGAGACGCAGGCTCAGGCGTCTGCGGTCTCGCGAACTTTGGGCTGCCGCGCGACGGCGGTGCTGCGTCGACGCTTGTCGTCTGGCTTCGGTCGTATTGTCCGGACGACCTTGGCGCTGGGCGGTTCCAGGCGTCCGTCGTGGCGCACGAGCTCCTCCACCTGCTCGGCGCGCTCGCCTGGCCTTTTCCGTCACCGGGACCGCCGAACGCGTGCCCTGACCAGGCCCACACCTGTGACAGCCCCGTTGACCTTCTCTACGGGCGGTCGACCGATCTGCCCCTCGAGTTCCGGATGCTCGATCCGGGCCACGACGACTATTACGCGCACTCTTCGTCCTGGTGGGATGTCCGAGACTCGGACTGGCTCGCGCATCTCGACGCGCCGCAGTTTCCCCTTCGAGTCTCGATCGACGGGCCCACCGAGGTCGGGATGGTTCGGACCAACCTGCCAGGGATCATCTGCCCACCGGCGTGCGAGGGCGAGTTCGAGGCTCCGACTAGGGTTGAGCTCCGAGCCCAGGAATGGGTGCAAAACCGCTTCTTCGATCACTGGGATGGGGCGTGCAAAGGTGCCGCGCCGTGCGCGGTAACACTCGATGCGGCGCGGGCCGTCACTGTGCACTACGCGGCGCCGACGAAGTCGCTCACGGTTGGGGTAAAGGGGCGCGGACGCGTGGCTAGCGTCCCCGCGGGCATCGCGTGCCCCGGCGTGTGC
>JALZOQ010000203.1 GCA_030913835.1 Actinomycetota bacterium
CCGCGCGTGGACGGCGTCGGCATGACGCCGCCGGTCTGATGGAGGAGCCTCGCCGTCCCTGGGAGGACGTCCGCCCCGACGAGCCCCACGTCTGGCGCACGCTCGGCTACCGGCGGCTCGCCTCCGACCGGGTCGATCACGAGATCGGCGCGCACGTGCTCCGCGAAGTCGTCGTATCCGTACGCGTCCTCGGCCCCGAGCTCGCGCGCGAACGTCCGCTTCTCCTCGGTGCTCGCGGTCGCGACCACACGCGCGCCGAAGTGCCCCGCGAGCTGGATCGCCGCCGAGCCGACGCCGCCCGAGCCGGCGTGAACGAGCACGGTCGAGCCCGGCTCGACGCGCAGCTGCCTGGTCATGGGGACGTAGGCGGTCAGGAACGTCATCAGGAACGAGGCGCCCTCCGCGAAGGACGCGCCCTCGGGCAGCGGGACGAGCCAGTCCTCGTCGACGCAGGCGAGCTCCGCGTAGCCGCCGCCGTCGTGCCTCGGCATCCCCATCACGCGCCGCCCGTCGACCTCGCCTGCAACCTCGGCGCCGAGCACGGCAGGCAGCTCCGGGGGCTGCGGATACTGGCCCTTGCGGACGAGCACGTCCATGAAGTTGATCCCGGCCGCGCGCACGCGCACGAGCGCCTGCCCCTCGCCGGGCTCCGGATCGGGCACGTCGGTGACGGCGAGCCGGTCGGGGCCGCCGGTCTCGCTGAGGACGACCGCCTTCAGCGGGGAGCCATCCGCAACGCGCCGTCCAGCCGGATCACCTCGCCGTTCAAGTAATCGTTCTCGACGATGTGCTTGACGAGCGCGGCGAACTCGTCGGGACGGCCGAGCCGCGACGGGAACGGGATCGACGCCTCGAGCGACTCGCGGATGTCCTCGCGGAGCAGCGCCAGCATGGGCGTGTCCGCAGGCCCGGGGGCGATCGTCATCACGCGGATCCCGTAGCGGCCGAGCTCGCGCGCGATCGGCAGTGTCATCGCCACGACGCCGCCCTTCGAGGCGGAGTAGGCGGCCTGGCCGATCTGACCGTCGTAGGCCGCGTTCGACGCCGTGTTGACGATCACCCCGCGCGAGCCGTTTTCGTCCGGCTCGTTCTGCGCCATCTTCGTCGCCGCCAGCCGGATCACGTTGAACGTCCCGGTCAGGTTGATGTCGACGAGCCGCCGGAACGCGTCGAGCGGGAACGGCCCCTCCTTCCCCTTCCCGACCACGCGCGCCCCGCCACCCACGCCGGCGCAGTTGACGGCGCCGTGGAGCTCGGCGAGCGAGTCGATCAGCTTCGCCACGTCCTCCTCGTCGGTCACGTCCGTCTCGGGCAGATCGGCGATCACGACCTGCGCGCCCGCCTGATCGAGCGCGTGCGCGGTCGCCTCACCGAGCCCCGAGCGGCCGCCCGTGACGAGGAACGTCCGGCCTTCGATCCTCACTGCGTCGGGGCCGGTTCCTGCGCGAACTGCTCGCGGAGAGCCGTCTTGCGGAACTTGCCGACGGCCGTCTTCGGGATCTCGTCGACGAACTCGAAGCGGTCCGGTAGCCACCATTTCGCGAACTTGTCGGCGAGGAACTCGCGCAATTCGTCCCCGGTCGCGGTCTGCCCTTCCTTGAGCACGACCGCCGCGAGCGGCCGCTCGGCCCACTTCTCGTCGGGGATCGCAATTACGGCCGCCTCGGCCACTGCCGGGTGGGCCATGATCGCGTTCTCGAGGTCGACGGACGAGATCCACTCGCCACCGGACTTGATCACGTCCTTCGAGCGGTCCTTGATCTGGATGAAGCCCCTCGGGTGCATCGAGACGATGTCGCCGGTCTTGAACCACCCGTCCTCGGTCCAGCGGTCTGCCTGCTCGGGCGTGTCGTAGTAGGCCGACGCGACCCACGGCCCGCGAACCTCGAGCTCGCCCATCGCCTCTTCGTCCCAGGGGATCTCCTCGTCGCCGGCCCGCGAGCGGATCTCGACGAGCGGAAGCGGGATGCCGGCCATAGCAACGTAGTCGTACTGCGTGGCCTTGTCCGAATCGCGCAGGTCGCCGATCAGGTCGCTGACGGACGCCACCGGCGACGTCTCGGTCATCCCCCAGCCCTGCACCACAGTCATGCCGTGCCGCTGGTCGTACGCCTCGATCATCGCGCGCGGCACCGCGGAGCCGCCCACGAGCATGCCCTTCATCTTCGACAAGTCCCATTTGCCGGGATTCGCGTCGAGCATCTGCAGCATGCCCATCCAGATCGTCGGTACGCCGGCCGTCCACGTGACGTCCTCCTGGACGAAGTCGTCGAGCAGGCTCTCCGGGTCGAGGTACGGGCCGGGGAAGACGAGCTTCGTGCCGAGCATCGCCGCGAGATAGGGGTAGCCCCAGGCGTTCGCGTGGAACATCGGCACGACCGGGAGCAGCGCGTCCTCCTCGGACACGCGCTTGCCGAGCGGCGACGTGCTCGCGACTCCGAGCGCGTGGAGGATCGTCGACCGGTGCGAGTAGACGACGCCTTTGGGCCGCCCGGTCGTGCCGCTCGTGTAGCACATGGCCGCCGCCTGGCGCTCGTCGAGGTCCGGCTCGGTCCAGTCGTCCGCGCTCGCGCCGGCGAGCAACTCCTCGTAGTTGTCCTCGACGACGAGAACGTGCTCGATGTCGGTGTCATCCTTGAACTGCTCGAGCAGCGGGAGCAGCGACTTGTCGACGATCACCGCGCGGTCGCCGCCGTGCTTGGCGATGTAGCCGATGTCGCCGGGGTGCAAGCGCAGGTTCAGCGTGTGGAGTACGAACCCGCCGCAGGGGATCCCGAAGTACGCCTCGAGATGCTGGTAATGGTTCCAGCAGAGCGTTCCGACGCGGTCGCCGGGCTCGAGCCCGAGGCCTGCGAGTCCCGTGGCGAGCTGCTTCGCGCGGCGCGCCATGTCGCGGTACGTGTAGCGATGGAAGCTCTTGTCCGGGAGCCGGGTGACGATCTCGCGATCACCGAAGAACGTCTCGGCCCGTCGCAGCAGCGGCGGCAGCGTCAGCTGGAAGTCCATCATCAGCCCGTCCATCGACCCTCCTTGCTCGCAGGTGCGCGGATCGTCGCGGAATTCGTCGTCCGGGGCAACCTAGGAGGGCTTGGCGGAACGTCGCTCGTCGTCGGGGTGCGATGGTCGTTCCGAGGCAAGAACGCAGGGAGTGCTCGTACCCGGAGGGTACGGGCGCGACTGAGGACACCGTCCTCG
>JALZOQ010000365.1 GCA_030913835.1 Actinomycetota bacterium
GGCCTCGGCATCCACCGGCCCGGGGTCGGGGCCTGGCGGAATCTGCGGAAGATGCACACGCGTGTCCTCACGCCCATCCCCGTACAGGGCGCGAGCGGACCCTTCCGGGCCGAGCTCGGCCGCGGAGAGGACCCTTTCGATGCGGGCACGGTCAGCCTCGTCGAACGGCAGTTTTCCGAAGAGGCGTCTGGTGGGCGTCTTCTCCCACATCGTCTCTTCCCACTGGTCCCACACCTTCTTGGTCCGGGCGACCGCCTTCCGCTTCGCGACCGCGGCGGCGTCCATGACCTCGAAGAGTCGGCGGCCATCCTTGTGCTCTGCGACTGCGTAAGCGGCGATCTTCGCGCCCTGCTCCGCACCGGGCCTGACCGGCCGGTGGACTAGCCGGGGCTCGAGCCCCTCTTCGTACTCGAACGCGTCGTTGGCGTAGACGACCGCCGAGCGGAGCGACCAGCCGTACTCGGCGGCGATCTTGCGGAAGCCGCCGACCATCGGCATGTAGACGCACTGGTCGCCGAAGATTGCGAACGCGGCTTCGCGACCGTCGGGGAGGAGGCCGTCCTGTGCTGCCTTCAGCCCGGCCTGGAAGATCGAGTTGATGTCGCACTGCACTGCGATCTCGGGCTTGTCGAGCAGGGCGGTCGCCATGATGCGGACGAACCGTTCGGGCCGCATCCCTTCGGGAAGGGCGAGCTGCACCTGCGTCTTGAACTCGTCGCCGCGGATGGTGTTGGCGAGGTCGCGGGCGGCGTCGCGTGGTTCGAGGGCGGTGCTCATGCTCGTCCTCCGATCTCGTCGATGATGGTGTCGAGGTACCCCGCCTCCATCCAGGTCGCGAGCCGGTCGTTGCCCTCGGGGCCGACGAAGTCCCTTGCCGACGCGAGGAACTTCGGCTCGCAATCCGCACAGAGTTCGGTGCGAACCGAGCCGAGCCGTGAGCTGCCTTTCATCCGGTCGAGGTCGTACCTCTGCAGCTCGCTTTCCTTCGCGACCTTCTTCCCGCAGGAGTCGCAGGCGTATGTGGTCGTCGTCTTCCTCATTGCGGTTCGGTCCTTCCGGTCGTTGCTTTGCGGATCCGGTTGCTGACCGGAACCCGAGGGATTGAGAGCGCGTCGTAGACCTCGCGCGTGATGGTGTCGGCGTGTGTGTCGATGGGGTAGGGACTGTCGGGCCAGCAGGCGTCGTGGACGCGTTGGTACACGGCGGTGGCGGCCAGAACGCTCATCACTGGTCGTCCTCGGTCTCGTCGATTCCGAGCTTGTCCATCAGCTCCCCGCGCACCTCAGCCTCCTGCGCGAGCACCTCCCTGTAGCCAGCCATGTCGAAGCGGGACTCGATGGCCTCGCGCAGAAGCGCGCGGAGCTGGGGCCGCTTGAGCGCCTCAAGCTGCGCCGAGATGTCGGTGGAGCCCAGGTGCTCGACGAGGCGACGGTGCCCTCGGATGAACTGCACCATGCGCGAGTCCTTCGGCTTCGGCGGGGCCGTCTCGACTCCGAGGTCGATGATCTGCTGCTCGGTCAGCGCGACGCGCACGACCTCGAACCAAGAACCCGGCTCCTCCTCGGTGCGCTGACCGAGCATCTCGCCCACGTCCTCGGAGAGCACCGCGACCATGTTCTCGCCTGAGGGGTCGAAGTCACCGACGTGCAGCACGACCGTGCTCACGCGCTCCCTCTCGGCGCGCTCGACCGTCCGCGTCGCCAGGTCGTGCCGAAGCGTCGTGCTGTCGTAGCCGCTCCCCGTCGTCACCTTCGCGCTGAACTCGACGCCAAACTCCTTGAGCAGCGGCATCCATCCGGTCGCCTCGCACCACAGCTCGATCACCTGCTCTTGCCCCGCCTGCCGGTTCAGCCGGAAGCGACGCGCCGCCTTCTCGACCTGGCGGTTGAAGTCGTCGGCGTCGTCGTAGATCGTCGGGTCTTGGCTGGAGGACTGTCCGCCGTCGTAGATCGCCTCGAACGGGATGCCCTCGCCCGACACGAGGTGGGCGCGGCGCGCACGAGCGACGATGTTGCACACACGGTCGAAGTTCGCGTCCGTCTTGGGCAGGCGATGATCCTCGACGAGCCGGTAAAAGACCTCGCGCATCATCAGCGGCAGCTCGTCCTTGTTCTCGACGAGCACCTGCCAGACGCAGTCGAGCCAATGCTGCGCGTCGGCCCGTGGCTTGTACGGCACGTAGCCCCGGATGCCGCTCATGCGATGAGCCTTAGCTGGATAGGCTCGGAGAGCGGCGTTGCCTCCGCATCCGGCGCTCCAACCGCGGCACCGCCCTCCAGAGATTCGCTCGAAGAGTCCGGCCGCCCTGCTTCTGTGGGGACCATCGCGGCCGCCGCCTTAGCCGGCGTATCGGCACCAGCGGTAGCCACGTCGTCCCTGACCCCTGCGCTCGCTACTAGTAGACGCAGGTCGAGAGGCGCAGCGTACGCCTCGCTGTCAGGTCGACCGGACTCTTCCAACGAACCTACGACCCACACGGACGCGGTCCCGCCCGACGACGTGACCCGCTCCCCCCGCTGCACGATCAGACCCGCCCGCTTCAACTCGCTCATCCGCGTCGACACAGACACCCCGACGATCCCCGTCCGCGCCGCCGCCTCGTCGTACGTCAGACCAGCCGGCGCGTCACGGATCACGGTGAGGATCCGGTCGCGCTGCGTCCCCTGCCTGGGCAGCGCCCGGAGGGCGGCGAGGCGGGATGTGCCGGGGTCGGTGCGGCGGGCTTTCCGGGCGGGGGGCGTGTCGTCCGCGTACCCGTTCGCCAAGAGCGCCATCAGCAGTGAAGGAGGTAGTGGGAACGGGACGACTCCTGGTTGCAAGGCGTCGGGTTCGGCGTTCCGTCCGCGAACGGTTCGTCGGTGATCTCCCAGCGTGAGCTGATGCCTGTCGGGTGTTCCCGGTTCGCGTGCGCCTCGATGTCTGAGCGGTCGACCTCGTTCTTCGCGCAGACGCTCATCGCGCAGAGCCCGACTGTGTACGTGACGATCGGCCGATCATCGGTTGAGGCCGACTCCGAAGAAGTAGCCATTTAGAGCGCCCCTGCCGCGATCGCGTACGCGACGATCACGACGGCGGCGACGACCGCGACGACGGCTGCGGCGATCCAGACGTAGTCCCACGCGGGCAAGTCCGGCATCGCGTCCGGCTCCAGGGTGCTCACGCGCGCGTCCTCTGGCGCTCCTGCAACTCGGCCATCAGCGCGTCGACCATTGAGTCGTTCAGGGGCGCAACGAGTTCGTGGGCTTGGTGACGCAACGCAGCAGCCGCCTTCTCTTCCTCGTCCTCAGCAGCCTCGCCCTCGATGTAGAAGAACTCGATGTCGTGGCCGGTCGCCTTCGCCATCACCGCAACGAAGTCGCCGGGAGGACGCACATCGCCACGTTCCCACCGACCGACGTTTCCTTCTGTTTCGCGCGTCTCCCGCGCTAGATCAGCCTGACTCCACGACTTCCGCAGCCGCGCCTTCCGCATCCGCGCTGGGCTGAACGTGAGTTCTCGGGCGCGTGGCACTTCGGCAAGTCTGACCTACCACTAATGCGATGTCAAATATTAGGTACGAGACATGCCATATCACGCGCGGTACCGTCCGCTTCGTGAAGCCGTCCGAGCTTGTCGATGCGGCCATGAAGGCGCAGGGGATAGACCCCGATGACAAAGCGGCAGCGTCGAAGCTGGCGGACGCCCTCGGTTACCGCGACTTCGACCCGGCCAAGATCGGACGCTGGCGCAAGGACGACCACGGTCCGAAGTACGACGCAACGATCAGGCTGCTTGAGGCAGCCGGACTCCTACGGGCGAAGGCTAGTCCGGCTCAGCTTCCGCGACGAGACGAAGATGTCGTGACCTTGGTGGCGGAAGGTTTCGACGCGTTGCATCAGCGGCTCGACGCTTTAGAAGGTCGACGATCAACCGGAGTTCGTCCAGCGTGACCCGTTCACTCGCCGCGTACTCAACAGCCGTTTCTCCCATGACCGTGCCCCCTCGTTAGCCGTGATGTCGGAATGGCTGGGGCCGCGTGCCCACGGTAGACCGTTCCCCAAGAGGGCGCAAGGATGACCTTTGTTCGCGCAGCCGTGGTGACCGTGACGCTCGCCGCCGTGCTCGGACTCGCGCCCATGTCGTCCGCGAGTCGCGCCCCCCGTCCGCTCGAGACCCGGGGCATCGTCGCAAGCGTCAAACGAGAGTTTACGAGCGTCCCGCGCCTCCGCGTTGGCGGCATCCGCATCTCGACGGTCAACTCAAACTTCGCTAAGGCCTCGGTGTCCGCCCCGAATACGAGTGGCGCGATCCTCGTGGTCCTCGTCCACACCTACCGTGGCGGATGGTTCGTGTTCAACTACGGCAGCGCTTACCTTGGCTGCTGGGTGCCGCCACGGATCGCCCGTGACCTACGGCTTGACACCGGCGGCTGTTGAGCTTGCCGCCCCTACGCCGGATTGGAGGAAGGGCATGAAAGTCACCCTGATCGTCACCTTGGCCTTGGTCATCCTGATCGGTACGGCAACCGCGAGCGCGACCACGCTCCGAGACGTCTTCCTCAACCGAGGCGACCGCGCGTTCTCCACTGGCGGCTCGACCAGCTGCATCGTGCGGCCACACAACGGGAGCCTCAACGGGTTCGTCTGTCGCGTCGGCGGCGATTACCGAGCGAAGTACGGCGTCATCATCAACGAGGGAGAAGTCGCGATCACGCAATACACCAGTTTCGACCGCTACCGCGTGATCTTGCGCAAGCGCCAGTCGCCTCTCGAACGCTGAGCCTCAGACCAGGATCTCGAAGGCCGTTGGTGGCGCGCAGCCGCGCTGCTAGTCGCGGACGCCGGCGATCGGGGCTTCAGCCATGGGGCAAGGCCGTCTATTTTTCGACGCCGCCGGGGATCGCCGCGCCGTCGCCAGAGTCGCCGACGTTCTGCGCTGCGAGGACCTTGAGCACGGCGAGCAGAGCGGCCGTGCCGACGAACTTCAGGCCGGTCGCCAGGGTCAGGTCGGGGGAGCTGAGGGCGGTGATGCCTGCTGCGGCGGCGGCTTGGATCGCGGTCCAGCCGACGCGGTCGATGAAGTCTTTGAGCTTGTTGACTCGCATGGGTCAGCCTCCTGGTTGCGTTTGCAGGTCGCACCGACGCTTCAGCCGGTCGACGGTCCGGTTGAACTTCTCGACGTCGCGCCGCTCCTTCGCGGTCCGCTCTTTCGGTGGCCGGAAGAACGGCCGGAACACGTCCCGGACGCCCTCGTAGGTTTGGCGGCAAGACGCGATCCGCGACTGCTGAATGTCGGTGATCCGCTGCTTGTTCTCTGCGATCAGGCCGCGGTTCTGGTCGAGGGCGTAGACGGTCAGAGCGGTGAAGCCGATGACCCAGAAGGTGAGGAGCCGCCACCGCCACCGATAGTTGATGACGGCTCTGCTCATTGCAGGATCAGAACGACGAGGAGCACAATCTCGATGAGGTGGAGCCAGTAGAGGGTGAACGCGTTGTCGTGCGCCCACTTCTTCACCCGGCAGGTGCGTTGGTGCTCGATGTGTTCCTCGGCGAGCAGGTAGTCCTTCACGCGGGCGATGGCGGTCATGTCGCCTTGTCTCCTCTCTGCGTCAGTGGGATCCCGGCGATGCCGGCGCCTGCGACGATGATCTCGACCCGGACGATCACCGCGCCGTAGACGACGAGTCCGACGCCGAGGAGGAAGAGGATGTCGACCTTGCGGAACCGCCAGATCCGGCTGCCGTTGCCGTTCATGGTTCCGAGCGCCACGATCAGCGTGTTCGCCTGATCTCGATGTTCTTCCACCGCGCCAAAACCCTCGGCAGGAACGCGACAAGCTGCGCGTACGGGCGGCCACTCACGACCAGGTGCTTCTTGCCGCCGCTGCTCGACACGATCTCGTACCACGGAACCCGCTTCGCCTTCTTCGGCACCTTCACAACAGGCACCGGCCCCGAGGCGAGGCGCGGGTGGATGACGTAGCCGCGCACCGACGACCGCGACCGTGTGTTCCTCGACACGCGGTTACCGACATTGCCGTCGATGGTCGTCACGGTGGCAGCGTCGTACTTCTCGACGATCGCACCATGACCGGCCCCCACGTTGAAGATCGCGACCGCCCCGACCCGTGGCGTCGACGTCGCCCACCCGGCCTTCTTGCCACGGGCGAGGAAGTCGTAGGCGCCGGCGGACGGGAACGGGAACGGATACCCCGCCTCCCTGGCCACCCAGTTTGCGAAGCCGAGGCACCACGGCCAACCCGTGCCGGGCAGCCACGTCGCCGCCTGATACTCCCGAATGCGCGGGCTCGTGTTCGACCCGTCCGGTATCTCACGGACACCGCGTTCGAGCTCGGCGCGGGCGATGCTGACGACGATCTGGCCTGCGGTCGTCACGCCGGAAGCCTCTGCTGTGTGAACGCCCAACCAGCCCAGCCTCTGCGCAAGTCGCGGGCGTCGTA
>JALZOQ010000402.1 GCA_030913835.1 Actinomycetota bacterium
CATCTACGCCGTGGGCGAAGCGCACGTTGCACTGCGCGTAGATCGCGTTCAAGACGGCCACGTGCGTGGACGGCGCAAAGGCCGAGCCGGCGAGCTTCACCGTGTCGATCGTCACCGTCTTCTCCGCACGCGTCGGGACGGCGGCGGAGGGCGCCGCGGCCGCCGCGCCGGCAACCCGCGCGAGCATCGCGTTTGCCCGTACGAGGCTCGCCTGCTGCGCCGCGCTCAGTCCCGCGGGCGCGGCGCCGGCGATCACGCCTTGGACGATCGCAAGGATCGCCGCCCCGTCGCGTTGCGCCGCGAGGAGCGAGACCTCGCGGTTGACGAGCCAGTCCAGCATCTGCAGGGCCACCTCGACGCCTCCGGCACCGAGCTGGACGAAGGTCTCCCGGACGAACGGCGCCGCCACCTGGGCGTTCGTCATCGCACGCGCGGCGAGGTGCGCTCCGCGGGCCAGCGCGGTCGGCTCGGCGGCGAGGAAGGCCGTCACGTCAGCGGTCACGGTGGCAGCGGGGGGCGCAGCGCTCGATGTCGCACGTTGATCGAGCGCCGGCGTCCAGGCCGGGTCGAACGAGGCCGCGAGCAATCTGATCACGTCGAGATTCACGGTGGCCATTCCCGTCACCTCGTCGATCTCGACGGGCAGCGGGCAACGCAGACCGGCGCGCCAGTTTGGCATCGGGGGGCCGCCGAGGTAGTACTGGTTGTAGACCAGCAGCGCCTGGGCGAGCTGCAGCTCGGTGAGCGGGCCGGGCAGGATGGCGGGGCCGCCCGCCGGCGGCGTGAACGGCGTGGCGGTGATCCAGAGGGGAAGCATCTCGCGGGCCATGATCCGCGGAGTCAGGTTCTGGCCGACGATCACGTTGAGGCGGCTCGCGCCCATGCTCAGGAGACCCGGCTGGACGGAGACCGGGCCGATGCGGGTGTCGGTGACGGTCGTAGGCCAGAACTGGATGCCGGCGCCCACGACGATCGGAAGCTTTCCGACCTGGCCGACGGCGTCCGGGTCGGCACGCATCAGGCGCGGGGCCGTCTGCGCGTGCGACGTCGGTGCGGACCAGTAGCCGTTCGCGCCCACCGTCGAGGCTGCGCTGCGCGCCTCGTGCTCCGCCGGGCTCCCTGCCGGCTCGACCGTCAACGGCTCGCCGGACGCCGGGGTCGCGCCCTCCTGCTGGATCACATGCGTGAGCTCGTGGGCGATGAGCGATCGGCCCCGAGTGCTGGCCGGCCAGTACCGGTCGCGGCCGAAAACCACGTCCGATCCGACGGTGTATGCCGCCGCGTCGACCGCGTCCACCGACGCCGCCGCATCCGAATCCGCGTGGATCCGGACGTGGCCGAAGTCATGCCCGAACCGGTCGCCGAAGTACAAGCGGTCACGAGCGTCGAGCGGCTGGCCGGGAGAGCGGAGCGCGTCGTGCACGACCTTCGGAGCCCGGTGGGAGGACGACGCCGATCGGACGTTGGGCGTCTCCGGGGCAGCCGACTTCGTCGCGAGGGCGTGCATGGGATGCGGCCCAAGCGTACGCCCGTGCTCGTCCTAGTGTCAACGCACGACGAAGCCCGCCGCGTGGCGGGCTCCATCGCCTTACCGGGGGGAGGGGAGGTCCCGCCGGCTACTTGTCGTCCTCGGCTGCTTGCCTGGCCGTGACGGTGCGCATGACGACCCGCTCGCAGTTCACGAAGGTGTCGTGCTCGGCCACGTTCCCGAAGGCGACGTCGTTGCCGGCGCCGCAGTCGACCTGGTCGACCTGCCTGTCGTTGGCCAGGGCGTGCATCCGGTCGTTGCCGTCGCCGCCGAACTCCTTGTCGGCGCCCGATCCGACCCAGACAATGTCGTTGCCGTCGCCGGCGCTGATCGTGTCGTCGCCGGGGCGTCCGCGCAGGACGTCGTTGCCCGCGCCGCCGCTCAGGTCGTCGTTGCCCGTGCCGCCGCGGAGCATGTCGTTGCCGCCGCCGCCGAGCACGCGATCGTTGCCTGCGCCTGCGTAGACGCGGTCGTTGCCGCCCTCGGCGTCGATCGTGTCGTCGCCGGCGAGGGA
>JALZOQ010000425.1 GCA_030913835.1 Actinomycetota bacterium
CCGCACGCGTCCAGGTCGAGCTCCTCACGTTCAGCAAGCCGCTCGAGGAAGGCCAGCACGATCCCGGCCACGTCCACTTCGGCCAGGTCGAGCTCCTCCTTCAGGACCAGCGTCAGGAGCAGGTCGAACGGGCCCTCGAATGCATCGAGGTCGAGCGCGAGCTCTCGCACGGCGAGCATGCGAAGAACCTAGCGCGAGGGACGGACGCGCCCCCTCGGCACGGTCATCGTTGGGCCCTTCCGAGCGGGGGAGCCCGGCTCGCCCCGGCGGGCGCGGAAGAACTGCCACCAGACGAAGAACGCTGCCGCCCCCGCACCGACGACGATCGAGATCCACGCATTCAGCCGGAGCCCGGCGATCTCGTGTGCCGGGTCGACGCGCAGGATCTCCTCGAAGAACCGCCCGAAGCAGTACACGGCGACGTAGAGCGCGAAGAGCCCGGGCGGGCGGATGCGGAAGCGGCGACCGATCAGGATCAGCACTCCCGCCAGCCCGAGATTCCAGATCAGCTCGTAGAGGAAGGTCGGGTGGTAGCCCGCCGCACCCTGATAGACCGGATCGATCCCGCCCTGGTGGTCGAGGTCGATCTCAAGCTTCCACGGCAGGTCGGTCGGCTTCCCGTACAGCTCCTGGTTCCACCAGTTGCCAAGCCGGCCGATCGCCTGGGCCACCAGGAGCCCGGGAGCGACGACGTCCATCAGCTCACGCACGGAATAGCCAGAGCGCCGCGCGATCCAGGCGCCCACGAGTGTCCCCAGGGCGATCCCGCCCCACACGCCGAGCCCGCCCTGCCAGACCGCGAAGATCCCGCGCCACTTCGGGTCAGGAACCTCGCTCCAGCTCGTGATGTCGTGGTAGAGCCGCGCGCCGACGATCCCGGCTGCCACGCCCCAAACGGCGAGGCGGAAGATCAGATCCCAGTCGCGCGGCTCGGGGTCGCCGCCGTGCGCGCGGTACCAGGCGCTCCACTTCGACGGGTTCGTCCAGCGCAGGCCCGTCAGCCCGATGCAAGCCAGGATCCCCGCCAGCAGCATCAGTCCGTACATGTGGATCGTCAGCGGACCGACGTCGAGCCCACTGGAGTTCGGCGACGGGATGGAAGCGAGTACGGCAGACACGCGTCAGGGATTCTGACGCGCGCCGCCGTCGGCGTGCCGTTGGAAGCGCTAGAGGAGAATCTGGAGGGCTACTTCGTGCGGGCAGCCCGAGCGAACGAGCTCGACCGCGTAGTGCAGGTCGATGTCGAGGCGGGCGGCCAGCTTGACCGCGTCGGCGGGCTTGAACCCGGCGCGCTCGAGCTCCTGAGAGCGCCAGAGCTCGATGCGCTCCAACTCGGTCTCTTTCGGTGTGGTGGTTTCTGCCGCAGTCATCTCGTTTGACCCCTTCGTCGCCATCTTCTTACCTGTGTTCGGTCAAACGAAGCACAAGGATGTCCCCATACCGGGTGATCCTGAGATTTAACGGACCTTTTACGCAGTGACGACCGAGCGAGACCAGCGACGAGCGGCCCGCCGGCGAGAGGTGCGGCGGCGGCGGCTCGGGCTCGTTTTCGCCGTGGCGCTGATCGCCGCAGGCGTGACGGCCGCAGTCTTGCGCGGGGGCGGCGATTCGGAGCCACCTCGGAAGACGACCGTGGCGACGGCGACGCCCCACGTCACGCTTGCGGAGCGACGAGCCGCGGCCCGCGAGGTGCGCGCGAACGAACTCGGCGTCGTGCCGGTGCTGATGCACCACCAGATCCGGCCGGACGGCGGCGAGTACGACCTGACGGCCGCGCAGTTCAGGGCCGAGCTCGCGCGCCTGTACCGCGAGGGCTACGTCCCCGTGCGAGCTCAGGATCTCGCGCTCGCGACGCTCGACGTCCCGGCCGGGAAGACGCCGGTGGTCCTGACCTTCGACGACTCGACGAAGGAGCAGTTCGCGTATCTCCCCAGCGGGAAGATCAAGCCCGACACCGCGATCGGGATCATGCTCGCCTTCGCTGCGAAGCATCCGGAGTTCAAGCCGGCCGGGACGTTCTACGTCAACCGGGAGCCGTTCGCGGGCGTGCGCGAGGGCCCGGCGATGCTGCGCTGGCTCGTCGCACACGGCTTCGAGATCGGGAACCACACGAAGGATCACATCCCGTTTCACGAGCTGACTCCGACCGAGGTCCAGAAGGAGATCGTCCTGGGGAATCGAGTGATCCGAAGCGCCGTCCCCGACGCCGACGTCGTCACCCTCTCGCTGCCGCTCGGCGTCCTCCCCAAGCCGGCCTCCCTGGCGTACCGTGGCCGCTGGAGAGGCGAGTCCTATCGTTTGCGCGGCGTGATGCTCGTAGGAGCGAATCCCGCGCCCTCGCCCTTCAGCACGAAGTTCGACCCGCACGCAATCCCGCGGATCCGCACCTCGCCCCAGGCGGGCGTCGAGGACTTCGGCAGCACGTTCTGGCTCGACTACCTCGTCAAGAACCCGGACGAGCGGTACGTCTCCGACGGCGATCCCACGCACGTCTCCTTCCCGCGCGCGCACGCGCGTGACCTGCGGGCGCGGGACCGCTCGCGCGCGCTGGCCTACTGAGTTATCCGGAGGGCAAGCGAGACCGCCTCGGCGCGAGTGAGGCGGCCCTCGAGCCGGAGCGTCAGTCCCCGGTGCGTCCAGACGAGGACGTTGCCGGCCATGCGCGGGGCTTTGCTCGGCATCTGGAATGTGTGGCGAGCGCCCTCGATCCACAGTCCGAAGTCGCGGCCGACCCGGAGCTCCTCGAGCTGGGTCTGCCCGGCCACCGCCTTCTTGAGATAGACGCCGCCGCGGAACTCGGTCAGCAGCACGGGCTTCCCGCGCTCGCGTAGGAGGACGAGGATCGCGCCCTCCTGGACGTAGACCCGGTCGACCCCGGGCGGAAGCAGCGGCTCGAAGCGCACCCGGCGCTCGGCGTCGGCGAGCGAGACCGGCGGGCCGAGCCCCTGGGCCAGCGGTCGTT
>JALZOQ010000447.1 GCA_030913835.1 Actinomycetota bacterium
GGCCCGTGCTAGTTGCACTGTTCCCTCCGGCCTCCCACCGGCAGCGTCGACCCGATGAGACGAGGAAACCGCGGGTCACTCGACGATGACGCCCGAGCCTTCTTCCACGCTGCCGATCCGCCGCAGGAAGAGCCCGTGGCCGGCGAACTCCGCCTCGAGCGCCGGGCCCTTCTCCGCCGGCAGCGAGACGAGCAGGCCTCCCGCGGTCTGCGGGTCGTAGCCGAGGGCGACGAGCACCTCGGAAACGTCCTCCGAAGACACGTGCCGCGCTGCGAAGTCGCGGTTGCGCGGGTCGCCGCTGGTCCGCACGCCCTTCCGGGCCATGTCCAGCGCGCCGTCGATCGCAGGGAACCGGCCCGACTCGAGCCGGATCTGGACGCCGCTGCGATCGGCAACCTCGTGCGCGTGGCCGAACAGTCCGAAGCCGGTCACGTCCGTGACCGCGGTCGGCTCGAACCCGCGCAGGAGCTCGGCTGCGTCCTTGTTCAGCGTGCGCATCCAGCCGATCGCGCGCTCGAGCTGCTGCGATCCGGCGAGCTTCTGCTTCCAGCCGGTCATGATCAGCCCGGTTCCAAGCGGCTTCGTCACGAACAGGGTGTCGCCGGGCTGCGCGCCGTTCTTGGGCCAGATCCCGTCCGGATGCACGGTCCCGACGACGGCGAGGCCATATTTCGGCTCTGCGTCGCGGATCGTGTGCCCGCCCGCGAGCAGCCCGCCGGCCGCGCGGACCTGAGCGTCGGCGGCCGCGAAGATGGCGCCCAACATCTCGATGGGCAGTTCCTCCGGGAACGCTGCGATCGAGAGCGCGAGCAACGGGGTGCCGCCCATCGCGAACACGTCGTTCAGCGCGTTCGTCGCGGCGATCGCCCCGTAGTCGCCCGGGTCGTCGACGACGGGCGGGAAGAAGTCGAGCGTGAAGATCAGCGCGCGCTCGTCGTCGAGCCGGTAGACCGCGGCGTCATCGGCAGGCGCCAGGCCGACGAGCAGGTTCTCCTCGTCGACCGGGAGAAAGCCTGCGAGCAGCTCTTCGAGTCGAGCTGCCGAGTATTTGGCGGCGCAGCCGCCGCACGAGGCGAGATCGGTGAGCTTGACGTCGGTGGCGCGAGCTTCCACGCGTTCTCCAGGTCGGGGCTGGAAATCTAGGGAAACGGACGTGCTTCGTCTAGAGACGTTACGCGGTTCACGGTTATTCCCACAACAAAAGGCGACGGCGACCCAAGGGCCGCCGTCGCTGTCAGGGGAGAGGAGGAGCCTTGGTAGGCACCCCCACGCGTTGTTCGTGCTACGTGTCGCTTGACCTTCTACAGAATTGAGCGCGTCAAAACCGTCGTCCGCCCGGGCCCCAACGAGCCTACAGCTCGCCCGGCGTTCGGATGATCTTCCAGACCATGTAGAGGCCGAGCACGGAGGCGAGGACGAAGCCGACGGCGGCGATCCAGCGCAGGTCGTGCACCCGGGCCAGCAGCGCCGCGGAAACGAGCAGGCCCACGACGATCAGCGCCGAGCCGATGCGGTTCGCGGCCGAGCGCGCTACCGACTCCATCTCGGTGAGGTCGGTCGGGACGATCCCGACCTTCATCGTGCCGGTCTCGAGCTGGCTGACCAGGTGGCTGACGTGCCGAGGCATCTTCGCGAGCGGCTCGAGTTGCGTGTAGAGGAAGGAGAGGAGCGCGGCAGGCTCGAGCCGCCGCTCGGCCTCCATGAGCATGCCCTCGAGCGCGTCCTCCTCGAGCAGCTGGATCGGATCCAGCTCCGGGTCGAGCGTGCGTGCGATCGAGTCGGCCTGAGAGAGCGTCTTCCCGACGAGCGCGAAGCTCGGGGGAAGGCGAATCGCATAGCGCACCGAGATGCGCTGCAGGTCGGCGAGCGCCTCGCCCGCGCGGATCCCGGACAGTGGGCGCCACTGATACCGGGGAAGCTTCCGCCGCAGCTCGGCCCGGAAGCCCGCCTCGTTGGAGGAGAGGTCGGTGAGGGACAGCGAGAGGATGAGATCGGCGACATCGTCCGCGCGGTTCTGGGCCACCGCCATCAGCAGCAGCGAAAGGTTTCTGCGCGTAGCGTCGTCGAGGCGGCCGAGCAGGCCGAAGTCGAGTAGCGCCAAGCGGCCGTCAGGTGTCAGGAGCACGTTGCCACGGTGCGGATCGGCGTGGTAGACGCCGTCGACGGTCACCTGGTGCACATAGGCCCGGAAGAAGGATCGCGCGAGCTCGCGGCTCCGCTCTGCCGAGAGGCCGTGGCCGTCCGCGACCTTCTCGCCCTCGATCCGCTCGAGCACGAGCACGCGCTCGGTCACCCACGGTCGCACCGGCTTGGCGACGACCAGGTCTTCGAACTCGGCGACATGCTCGGCGATGAGCTCGGCGTTGTGCGCCTCCTCGGTGAAGTCGAGCTCGCCCAGGAGATGCGACTCGAGCTCGTCGGCCAGCGCGGTGACCTGGACGATTTGAGCGGTCTTCGACCGGGCCTCGATCAGGCTCGCCGTCGAGCGGAGCACGTCCAGGTCGAGCGCGACCTGCTCCTCGATGCCGGGACGGCGGACCTTGACGACCACCTCGCGCCCACTCTTCAACAGCGCCGGATGGATCTGCGCGATCGAAGCCGTCGCGATCGGCTCCGGGTCGACCCGCGCGAACACGTCGCCCGGGAGGTCTTCTTCGATCGTGCGCTGGATCTCGGCGAACGGCACCGGCGGCACCTGATCGACGAGGCGGCCGAGCTCCTCGATGTAGACGTCCGGGAGCAGGTCGGGCCGCGACGAGAGGAGCTGCCCGAGCTTGATGTACGTCGTGCCGAGCTCCTCCAGCGCGAGCCGAAACTTGCGCGCCCCTTCACGCGTAGCCGGCCGATCGCCGACGACGCCGATCTCGCCGAGCACGCGCAGGAGCCCGCTGCGACGCGCGACACGTCCGACGTGCAGCGCCCGCTTCAGCCGTTCGATCCGCGCTCCGCGCACCCATCAGGCGCGGACTATGCACGTTAACGCCGTGACAGAAGCGTGGTGGGGGCTGTCG
>JALZOQ010000455.1 GCA_030913835.1 Actinomycetota bacterium
CTTCTTGTGAGTGGCGGGATCGCCGCAGCGAGGCTCCCGCCGGGCAAGCCCGGCTCCGCCGGCCACGGTCACCGGTCTAAGGATGTTGGTCAACTGGTCCCCGCGATCTCTCGTTCCATTGCTTCGATCTTTTTCAACCTCTTCACGTAACGCTCGCCGCCGTCGAAACGTGCCTCGAGGAACGCGCGGACGAGGTCGCGCGCGAGTGAGGGGCCGATCACCTCGGAGCCGAGGGAGAGCACGTTCATGTCGTCGTGCTCGACGCCCTGGTGCGCGGAATAGGTGTCGTGGCAGGTCGCGGCGCGAATCCCGGCGATCTTGCAGGCGGCAATCGAGGCGCCGACCCCAGAGCCACAGACGAGGATCCCGCGCTCGGCCTCGCCGGAACGGATCGCCTCGCCAATCTCCCGCGCCTTGTCCGGGTAGTCGATCCGCACGGCGTCGGTGTCCGTGCCGAGGTCGAGGACGTCGTGCCCGAACTCGACGAGGGTCGCCAGCACCTCCTCGCGCAGGCGCACGCCGCGGTGGTCGAAGGCGGTCGCGATTTTCAAGCGCACACCTGCTGCTGTCGAGCGGTCCGACAGGTCAGTGCAGACGGGCGCGCGGGCACAGCCCGCTCGCCCTGAAACCGGCACCGCAAGCGGCGCCTCACAACACCTCGACGCGGGCGATCTTGCCCTCGTCGAACGTGAACCGGACTGGGAGGACGCGGTCGCCGTGGCGCACGCTCGCGATCGCGTGGCCGTCGTGCCGCTCCTCGACGCCTTCCAGCTTCACGTCGGGCAGCTCGCCGTCCTGGATGAAGCCGGGTGCGAGGAGTGCGAAGAACTCGCGAATGAGGTCGGCCTGGCGCTTCACGCGACTTTCACCGTTCGGACCGTACCCCAATGACCTACCCCTTACGCCGACCCTAAGATGGTCACGCATTTTCGGTGTCGAGGCGAGGGAAGGCGGACGACATGAAGGAGCAGGAGCTTCGCGAGCTGGGCCAGCAGCTGCGAGTCGACGCGATCCGGCCTGCGGCAGCGGCGAAGTCCGGCCACCCGACGTCGGGCATGTCGGCCGCCGACCTCATGGCCGTGCTGCTCGCGAATCACCTCCGCTACGACTTCGACAATCCCAAGAGCCCTGCGAACGACCGGCTGATCTTCTCGAAGGGACACGCCTCGACGCTGCTCTACGCAATGTTTCGCGCCGCCGGCGTGATCGACGAGGAGGAGCTGCTGACGTACCGCCGGTTCGACAGCATGCTCGAGGGGCACCCGACCCCCCGGATTCCCTGGGTCGACGTCGCGACCGGCTCTCTGGGGCAGGGCCTGCCGGACGGTGTAGGCGTCGCGCTCGCCGGCAAGAAGCTCGATCGCCTGCCGTTCCGCGTCTGGGTGCTGTGCGGCGACAGCGAGCTCGCGGAGGGATCGCAATGGGAGGCGTTCGAGCACGCGGCCTACTACGAGCTCGACAACCTCACCGCGATCCTCGACGTGAACCGCCTCGGCCAACGAGGCGAGACGATGTGGGGCTGGAAGCTCGACAAGTACGCGGAGCGCGCGCAGGCGTTCGGCTGGCACACGATCGAGATCGACGGTCACGACGTGACCGCGATCGAGGCGGCCTACAAGGAAGCCGCCGAAATGACCGGACGCCCGACGGCGATCATCGCCCGGACGGTCAAAGGCAAGGGCGTCAAGGCAGTCGAGGACAAGAACGGCTGGCATGGGAAGGCGCTCGACAACCCCGACGAGGCGATCGAGGAGCTCGGCGGCGTCCGCAACATCTCCGTCCAGGTCGCGAAGCCCGAGCCGGGCGAGTCGCACAAGTTCGAGACGGGGAAGCTCGAGCTGCCGCGCTACGAGCTCGGCGAGGAGGTCGCGACCCGGAAGGCCTACGGCGAGGCGCTCGCCGCGGTGGGCGCCGCAGACGGCCGCGTCGTCGCGCTCGACGGCGAGGTCTCGAACTCGACCTTCGCCGAGATCTTCGCCAAAGCTCATCCCGAGCGGTTCTTCGAGATGTACATCGCCGAGCAACAGCTGGTCGCAGCCGCTGTTGGATTGCAGGTGCTCGACTGGAAGCCGTTCGCCTCGACCTTCGCCGCGTTCTTCGCCCGCGCGTACGACTTCATCCGCATGGCGGCGATCTCGCAAGCGAACATCCGGCTGAGCGGCTCGCATGCCGGTGTCTCGATCGGCGAGGACGGCCCGTCGCAGATGGCGCTCGAGGACATCGCAGCGCTCCGCGCGGTCCATTCCAGCACCGTCCTGCACCCCTGCGACGCGAACCAGACCGCGAAGCTGGTCGCCGCCATGGCCGAAACGGACGGGATCGTCTACCTGCGCACCTTGCGGCCGAACACTCCCGTGATCTACGGGCCGGACGAAGAGTTCGAGATCGGCGGGAGCCGCGTCCTACGCTCCTCCGACGACGACGAAGTGACGCTCGTCGGCGCGGGGATCACCGTGCACGAGGCGCTCGAGGCAGCCCACACGCTCGCGGAGGCCGGGATCCAGGCGCGCGTGATCGACCTCTACTCGATCAAGCCGATCGACACGGAGACGCTTGCCGCAGCCGCAGAGGCGACCGGCCGGCTCGTCACGGTGGAAGACCACTGGCCCGAAGGCGGACTCGGCGACGCAGTGCTCGCGGCGCTCGCGGATGCGGACGTCCACGCCCACGTCCGGAAGCTGGCCGTGACGGATATGCCGCGTTCGGGCAAGCCTGACGAGCTTCTAAACGCGTACGGCATCGATGCCGAGCACATCGCCGACGCGGCGCGAAAGCTCGTCGAAGCTCAGGTCGCCGCGTCGTAGAGCCGACGCTGGCGCGAGCCGGAGTGGATCGCGCTCGCCGTCGTACTTCGCCTGCGCCAGTTCGCCCGCCAGCTCGGCGCGCTCGTCGAAGAGCTGCGCCCGCGCCGAGGAAGAGCCCACGTCGATCGCGAGCAACCGCACCCCGGGACCGTAACGGGAGTCCGGCGCGTACAGGGGTCGTGGCAGTGGCAATCCGCGAGCCTTCGCTCCGGGCGCAGGCGCTCGCCGACCTGCGGGACGACTTCGAGGAGCTGCGCTTCCTCTGCGAGGCGCGACGGGAGTGCTCCCCACGACTCGCCCGCTGGAGCGAGGAGCTGGCGGCCGAGCGGCGACCACTGGCCGGAGTGCGCGATCGCTACGCCGACCTGATCCGGCGCGAGTACGCGTACATCGCCGCGCTGGCCGCGGGGAACGAATGGCAGTCGCCGTCCTTCGCCCACTCGCTGCGCTCGCAGGCGGGCCGACAGGAGGGCCGGATCCTCGCGCACGTCGACGACTACAAGCGCGACCGCCACGCCGACGCGGCTGCGTACGAAGCCGCCTACCTGCGCGAGCTCGTCGGAGTTCCAG
This sequence comes from Actinomycetota bacterium, assembly GCA_030913835.1. Taxonomy (GTDB): domain Bacteria; phylum Actinomycetota; class Thermoleophilia; order Gaiellales; family Gaiellaceae; genus UBA5186. The sequence continues at coordinate 3,375 of JALZOQ010000455.1, forward strand.
GGGTGAGCGCGCTCGCCACGAGCTGCGGAATGGCGGCGCTGACGACGATCCTCTGGTTCCTCGCGTTCGAGCTCCGGCTCGACGGTCCGATCCTGCTCGGCCGCGGGAGCTACCACGAGACGAAGGAGCTCGTCACGAAGGCGTTCGCGGGCCGCGTGGTCGAGGTGGAGGAAGCCGAGCTGCGCCGAGCCATGGCCGAGGTCGCGCCGAGCGCGCTGTTCGTCGATTCACTCTGCAACTCCCGAGGCCTGGCGGTGCCCGATCTGGACGCGATGCTCGCCGCGGCCGGCTGCTGGACGGTCGTGGACAACACGTGCCTCGGCCCGGGCTGCCGGCCCTTTTCCTCACGCGCGCCCCGGCTGCTCGTCTGGGAGAGCTTGCTCAAGCTCGCCCAGTTCGGACTCGATCGAGCGAATGCCGGCATCCTGCTCGCGCGCGGGCCGGAGACCGAGCGCCTGAGCGCCCTGCGCGAGCACCTGGGAACGAATGCGCCCGACACCGCAATCCTCTCCCTGCCGCCGCCGAGTCGTGCGCGGCTCGAGCGACGGCTCGCGCGGCTCGAGCGGAACGCAGCACTGCTAGCCGAGCGGCTGGGCGGCTTCTACCCCGGCGTCGGGCCGCTGGTCGGGCTCGACGTCGCCGAGCCCGGACCCTGGATTGCCCGCGCGCTGGAGCAGGCGCGGCGACGAGGCGTGCAGGTGGCCGCCGGCACGAGCTTCGGCTTCGACCACACCCGCGTCTATGTGACCGCGCCGGGCCTAGATTCCTTCCTCCGGATCGCACCGGGGACCGAGGATCGACTTCGAATCGAAACGGTTGCGGAGGCTCTCTCGGCTGCGGCCTAGCCCTACCCTGTAGGGCGTGGCAGTGCTGATCGCATCGAACCTACGCAAGGAGCTCGCTGGGACGCCGCTCTTCGAC
>JALZOQ010000461.1 GCA_030913835.1 Actinomycetota bacterium
TCCCTCGACGAAGCCAAGACCGTGGCGAACCAGCGCCGCGCGGAGATCAGCCAAGCCGAAAAGACGATCGCCGGACTCGACACCGGGCTCGAACGGTACGCCGCCCTCGACACGCAGATCATCGAACAACGCGAAGGCATCAAGACCGCGCAGGGGGAGCTCGACCTGTGCGTCGCCCTCGAGCGCGCGTACGGCCGCGACGGCATCCCCGCCCTCATCGTCGAGAACGCCGCCATCCCCCAGATCGAAGCCGAAGCGAACCGGATCCTCGTCGAGCTCGGCACCGCCTACCGGGTCGAGCTCCAGACGCAGCGGGCGTTGAAGAGCGGCGACGGGCTCAGGGACACCCTCGACATCGTTGTGCACGCCGAGAACGGCGCCCGCCCTTATGAGACGTTCAGCGGCGGCGAGCGGACCCGTCTAAACCTGGCGTTGCGGATCGCCCTGGCACGGCTGCTCGCGCACCGCCGTGGCGCCGAAGTCCGCTGCCTCTGCATTGACGAGCCGGACGGCTTGGACGAGGCGGGCATGGCCGCGCTGGCGACCGTGCTGACTGGGCTCGCCGGCGACTTCGACCGGATCCTCCTCGTCTCCCATCATCCGTCGCTGCGGGACGCGTTCGAGCAGTCGCTGGAAGTGGTGAAGGACGGGGCCGTGTCCCGTGTGGTCGGTTCAGACGACCGGGAGGCGGTCGCCGCGTGATGCTCTTCCTGGCGGCGTTCCTGCGGGGCGAAAAGGCGGAGGCGGCATGAGGGCGCTGTCGAACAAGGCGCTCGCAGTTCTTGGCTTGCTTCGGGAGGGCGGGGAGCGCAGCTGCAGGGAGGTCGCGGCAACGATTCGGGAGCGGACGCCGTGCGGGGTGTGCGACGGAACCGGTGAAGGCGATGACAGCCGCTACGGGTGCCGCAAGTGCTACGGGCGCGGGCAGGTGTCGTTCTACTACTCGCAGGCGTACGTGGCGCTTCGTCAGCTTCAAGGTCGGGGGCTCGCTAGTCGCCGCTACCTGACGGACGAGTTCGGTGACGTGACGCCGATGCTGGTTTGGTCGGCGGTCGATACCGGCGCGCATGTCGATGAGCTTGAGGAGCTGTTTCGCGCTCCTGCTCTTGACACGGAGGCCGTTCAGGGCGACTCCAAAGCAGGTGACGCCTGATGCTCGCTTTGGCTTTGTCGGTTCTGTGTCTGCTTCTTCTGGCCCGCTGCTTTTACCTTGAGGGGTTGCGTAGGGACCGGGGACGCGGCGGGATGCTCCGATGAGCACCCTCGCCGTGACAAGCGTAGGGTTCGACCCTCTGCGCGACAAGTCGTACCAGCACACCAGGCTGGGACTCTTCGTCGTCGACTACCTGGCCTGGAAGGAACTCGGCGGGACGGCGGAGCGGACTCGAACCGATTACGAGCGGGTCCTCGCGCGCCTCTGCCTGATGTTCCCGGAGAAGGAGCTCGGAGAGTTCACGGACGGGGACGTGCTGCACTGCCTGAACCAGTATTCGCCGGCGCAGCGTGGCGACCGTGTCCCTGCGTTGAACGGGTTCTTCAAGTGGGCGAAGCTGACGAGGAAGATCGTTGACAACCCGATGGACTATCTGCCGAGCATCAAGCGGGGCGGGCAGCGGTACATCGACACGTTCACCCCCGCCGAGGTCGAAGCTCTCGTCGGCCTGCCGAAGCTGGACGGAACGCTAATGCTCCTCCTCCTCGATGCGGGGTTGAGGAAGGGCGAGGCGAGAAGGTTGCGCGACCGTGACTTCAAGCCGGAACCGGCGCCGGGGCAGATCGTGGTACTCGCCGGGAAGGGCAACAAGGACCGCGTCGTCCCGCTCACCCGACGGCTGGCCGGGGCATTGGCCGAGTACGCGCTGGTCGAGGGTCTCGACGCGAAGGATCACCTTTGGTACGACAAGCCGGGCGGCCATCACATCCGACGTGTGAAGCCGATCGCCGAGAGCGCGTTCCAGGGCTGGTGGAAACGCTGCATCACCGAGGCGGGCGTCAGGTATCGGAAGCCGCACACGACCAGGCACACGTTCGCGACGAACTGGCTGCGACGTGGGGGACGTCTCGAGACGTTGTCGCGGGTGATGGGCCACGCGAGCCTGAGCACCACCTTCGACCTGTACGGGCATCTCGACACGCGCGACATCACAGCCGACTTGGCGCTGATCGAGGGAGCGGACTAGCGGTGAGCGTCCCAAGCGGATCTGCGCGTCAGAGACGCCGTCGTTGTGAGCCACCGCGTGAGCCGCTGAACTACGCGATAGCTACCGAACAGGCGTTGGACGCAGCGAAGGTCGAGCGGGGCCAGGCGTTTTTCTCGGCGGCGGCGGCAGGCTGGACGATGAGAGAGATAGGCGATGCGGTCGGGCTTTCCTTTTCGACTGTTTGGCGGATCATTGTCGCGCATGAGGAGCGCTCCGCATGACCTGCGAAATCAGTCTGGACGAAGCCCCACGAATCCCCTGCTTAGGGGCGTGTGAAGGCGCCGACCAGAATCGAACTGGTGTGCGAGGCTTTGCAGGCCTCTGCCTAACCACTCGGCCACGGCGCCGCGGCCTCGCTCGCTGTCGCGGGCGGGCGGGCTCAGTTTACGCGCCGGTCGCCGGGGCTTCGGACGACGGCGACGTGGACTCAGGCGCCGGCTCCTGGTGGTACGGCGTGAACGTGGGGCGCTGGAAGCGCTTGCCCCGGGCCTTCCCGTACAGCTTCTCGACAAGCTCGATGATCCACACGAAGCCGAGGACGATCCAGACAACCAGAATCGGCACAGCGAGCAAGACAAGGCCGACGACAGAGAGTGTCCACCGCTGCCATCCCCAGACGACTCCGGCTATGAAGATCGGCAGCGGAAGCCACCACGGCAGCGACCCGAGAACCCCGCACGCGACCGACACCGGCACGGCGAGGAGGTGGGCGCCGAAGACGATGACGCGCAACTTCGACTTCTCCCACATCGTCCCGAGCGTCACCGCAACCCACATCAGGCGCCGTCGGAGCCACGAGACGCCGGACTCACGGAGCGCGTAGCGGAAGACCAGGTCGGCCTCGCTGCGGTCCGGGGCCTGCGCGCGATCGCGCACGAGCCGGTCGTGGAGGAGTGCTGGCAGCGTGTGTCGGCCGTGGCTCGCGACGAACCACCAGAGGTACCGTGGCACCGAGGCGAGATCGCTTGAGTTCCCTTTGCGCTCGGGCTCGGTCAGATCGTGGGGCGGGACTTCGTAGACCTTCGCTTCGTCGGTCGGGCCCTGGTAGCGGAACCCCTGCATCAGCTGGAACGCGTTCGGGCTCACCTGCTTGAGCAGGATGTCCGGCGTCTCCTCGCTCTCGAGCTTCCAGAACGGCATCTGACTCTCGTCAGCATCTCACCTAGCGCACATGCGGGCTAGGCCGTCGTCGCCACCGCAACCGACGCGGCCAAGGGCGGAAAGAGGGGGGTCGAGCGAAGGACAGCTTCGTCAGGGCTATTAGGCGGCGCCCACTTTCTCACCTGCCTCGGCGAGCACGTCGCCGAGGATTCCGGTCATCT
>JALZOQ010000001.1 GCA_030913835.1 Actinomycetota bacterium
ACTGGGAGAGCGCCCAGCCGCGGCCCCGAGCCCAAGTCGCGTCGTCGACCGAGAGTGCAGTACGAAACGCCTCGCGGCTATCCGCGGACAGGACCTTCCACGCGACCATGACGTCGCAGGCGGGGTCGCCCACGCCCAGGCACCCGAAGTCGATGACCGCGCAGAGGCGTTCCCGCTCGACCAAGAGGTTGCGCGAGTCGAGGTCCCCGTGCACCCAGACGGGCGGGCGCTCCCAATCCGGCGCCTGCAGGGCTGCTTGCCACGCCGCGGTCACCGCATCGCCGTCGATCGCTTGGCCGAGGGACGCGATGGCGGCACGGGTGCCCTCGTTTCGCGATGCGAGCGGCACGCCGCGGAAGGCGTTGTGCGCCCCAGGAGACGGCCCGCCGGTCGGATCGATCCGCTGCAACGCGGCCACGAACCGCGCCAGATCGGTCGCCAATCGCCTCGAGTCCGTGACGCGCTCGACGGTCGCATTCACCCCCTCCAGCCATCGATAGACAGACCACTGAAGGGGATAGCCCTCCGCGGGCATGCCCTCAGCCACCGGGACGGGGACTTCAAGCGGGAGGAGCGGTGCGAGTCTCGGCAGCCACCGACGTTCCTTCTCCAGGGTCGCGCCGGTCCGCACCGTGCGCGGTAGCCGCACGACCATGTCGTCTCCCAGCCGGTAGAGCGCATTATCCGTCCCCCAAGGCAGTACCGGCTCGATCGGGAGATCCGTCCAGTGCGGAAATTGCCCGGCGAGCAACCGGCGCACGAGAGCGGCGTCAGTGTGAACCTCATCCGCGTGCATCTTCGGTGGCCCCATGCTGCTCCTCTCCGCGGCGCCTGGGACGCACGCCGCGCAGTGGTCGATGGGCGGTGCCGGGCTCGAACCAGCGACCCCCTGCTTGTAAGGCAGGTGCTCTCCCAACTGAGCTAACCGCCCGGATGATCAGCGCAGCGTAGCCGCCGCGTCGGGCTTTGCCCGATGCGGCTCGCTCCGGCTCGGACGTAGCACCGTCGCAGATCATCATGGCCGCGAAGCGGCCGAATCTGCGACGGCAAGGTGCCGGGCTCGAACCAGCGACCCCCTGCTTGTAGAGCAGGTGCTATCCCAGCTGAGCTAACCGCCCCTCGAATCCTCACATTAGCCCGCGGCGCGGGCCTTGACGATTCGGCACGTCTCTGGGCTGCCGTCAGGCGTCGAGCTCGACGTCGGTCCAGAACTCCGACTTGCTTCGAAGCGTCTGCGTGTTACGGAGATCGCTCATGCGGTTCAGCTCTTCGATCAGCGCGAGCCGTGGAACCTCCGTGTTCTTCCCGGGAGTGCCTGGGTGCTTGCCGGCGAGCGTCGACACCATCGTCGCGAGGCGCCCGGGCGCCGGCGCCGGGGCGCGGTGCTCGAACGTGTTCCACAGGGTCTTCGGCGTCGCGTTCCTGCTGCCGTGGTGACCGACCTTGTAGAAGTCGGCCTTCGCAAGCCGTGCGCGGATTGCTTCGTGATCTGGCGCGGCGAAGAGCGCGTAGCTCCAGTTCTCTATCTGGGCGTCCCCGGGGAAGAGCAGGAGCCGCTTGCCGATATGGAACAGCAAGATCAGGCTCGTGTTGTTCAGAACGCCGTCCAGAATCCGAACGATCGAGAGCATCTCTTGCGCGCGCATCTGAGCGATCTGCGGAATCAGCCAGCGCGCCTCCTGCGGAGGCCTACGGGCGACCGCCGCCCGCGGGAAGATTCGGCCGTTTCCAGCGCTGACGGGAACGGCTCGGCGCGCAGCGAGCTGCCAGAACTCATCCGCGTTGGAGCTTGCCTGCTTGGCGATTGCGCCCGACTGGCGCAGCGTGGGCGGGCCGAGCACGTCGATCTGAATGCCGGGCAGCAGGCGCGCCAGGGCGAGTCGCGTGCCGAACCTCGCGTAGATCGGCGGCTTCCTGCCCATCGTCATGAGGTTCTTGACCGCAGCCTCGTTCTTCAGGTTCGTCTCGCCGAGGAAGCGCAGCTGGTTCGCAATCGTCTTGGTGACGAGCCCCGATTCTTCGAGCCGCGGAACTTGCTCGAGCACGCCGGCCGCGACTGCATGCATATCGGACAGGCGCGCGGCCAGCGCACGGTTGCCGGGAGCGTCACCCCGCACGTCCACCGGGCCCGTCGCGTCGGGTTGAAGCTCAGGATCCTCTGTCCAGGGCTGCAGGACCCGCTCGGGCTCCAGCGACTTGATCACCGCTCCCGGCTCCTTGCCGAATCCTGAGATGTGGTCGGCATGGCGATGAGTCGCAACGACCATGTGCAGCTTGCCGCCCGTGTGCTCGCGAATCTTTTCCGCGACCGGCAGGAGGGTCTCCGGCCCGTTTCGAGACGCCATCGTCGAGCCGAAGTCGATGAGGACATGGCGCACGTCCCCTGTGGCGTAGAAGAGCGACAGCAGGAAGCAGTCACCGAACCCGACGTTGTACGAACGGACGCGGATCCGCGTGGGTGCCGCCGCAGTCACCAAAGCTCCCTCGGTTGCAACTCAATCTGACCCATTCGGAGCCGGTGGAGCTCAGCGAGCCGATCGTCCGAAGACCGTCGCGGGAGCTCACCGTGCTCCCACAGGTAGTCGAGCCGCTTCTGGGCTCTCCCTGACTCGTCTCCCTGCTTCCCGCCGGGCAGCCGGTTGTGGATCTCGTACTTCAGCTTCCCGTACTCGTCGAGGATGAGCGTGCTCCCGCCCTCGAGCTCGACCTTCATGTCGTCGGGCATGCCGAGTGGCTTCACGAGTCCGTACAAGCCCAAATGGGCCGCCGGGATGGCGACGTACTGCAGACACTCGGCGACCGTCTCGCGAAGCGCGAAGCCGTCGTCGGGCGAGGTCCGGATCGAGGGCCGGACGCTCGCGACGCGCGTGTACGCAGTGGGGTCGAGCTTCAGATGCTTCCGGTTGCTCCAAATCAGCCTGAACATCTCGATCGGGTCGGTCTGAAGGCTCCCGAAGCGGACGCCTTCGTTCACCAGCTGCTCGTTCGACGGCTCCCAGACACCGTCGTCGGTCTTTGATGCAGGCTCGATTCCGTAGCGGCCGAACCACTTGAGGATCCTTTCCCGGAAGCGGTAGCGCGAGTCGTCGTTGCGGAGCGTGCTATCGGCCGTTAGAAGCGCGCTCAGGAAGTCTCCGAACTCCAAGTGGATAGGCGGGGTGTAGTCGATAGCGCGGATCGACATCGTGAGCAGCAAGTCCGCTGCCGCCGCTCCCTCTTCGATCACACGCCCGACATCTAGGTAGTCGCCGCCGGGGCCGATGGCCGTCAGGCGGTCCGTCCATGCCTCCAGGAATGCGCGCATCGTCGCCGCCACGAGGATCTCGCCACGCCGGTGGGGCTCGCGATACTCGGGCGTGTCGAGAAGGCTGGCGGCGGGCTCGATCTCGACAGAGCGTCGGAGCGCGTTGACCCGAGCGTTGCCGGAGTCCGCGCCCATCTCCTCGGCGAGCCCGAGGAGGACCGACCGCATCAGGCGCTCCATGCTCACCGCGTCCCGCCGGATGAGACCGGTCGGCGCAGGCGCCTGTCCCGGATTTGCGTCGAGCAGCATGCCGAGCACCTCGGGAAGCGAGAACACGGACAGCAGCGCGATCACGTCCGCGTAACCCTCATGGAATGCCGCTTGATCAGCCGACGACGGCGACATGAAGCGGCTGCGCAAGCCGTCGAGGAGGGCGTGCGTGGTCTCGTGGACGACCACATCGTGCGAGAGGCTTGTGAAGACCACGCGTCCCGGCGCCCGGTAGTAGCCGAACAGGAGCGACTCGGCGGCCGGCGAGTAGAACGCGTTCATCTCCTCGAAGGCGTGAGGAACGACCTTGATCTGATGCGCGCGAAATCCCCAGGCGACACGGCGACCCAGCGAGAACTCGAATCGCGCGAGCGTGCGTAACACGAGCGCGTAAGCGTTGCGAGCGTGAAACTCGGGGTCAGTGGTGATCTCTGCGTCGTTCTTGGGGTCGGGAACGTCGCCGCCGTCGAGCGTCGCGGCTCGGTACAGCGTGTCCGTGCTTGCGTCGTAGTCGACGACGTGCACGCGGTACCCAGCCGGCCCGGCGGCCGCGTCTTCCCAGGGAACCGACACGCGTGCCGTCAGAATCTTCCCGTTATGCCGAACACCAGTGTCCTGCGCCAGGATCGGCATGACGCGCGTCCGCAACTCGGGCATGGTGCCGATTTTGATCGAGACGATGACTCAGGTCAATGTCCGGAAGCGATGCCCCCAACGGGATTCGAACCCGTGCTTCAGCCTTGAAAGGGCCGCGACCTGGGCCGCTAGTCGATGGGGGCCAGGCTGACTGAGGATAGCCGCGAGGCTCAGCGAGCGAGCAGCTCGCGCAGAAAGGAGTTCTTCGCGTCCCAGTACGCCGCAGCTCCACGCGCCGCCGCGCTCAGCTTGCGCTGGTCGTATTCGCGCAGCAGGTCGGGCTGAGCCAGCATCCGGTCCCGTAGCCGCAGCAGGAAGTCGCCTTCCGAGCCGCTCACGGTCACCTGGATGCCGAGCGGGAGCGCGTATCGGTCGGTCGAGAAGCTCGCGAACGCCGGCGTCCAATTCTCGTGCTGCGCGACGTCGAACCTCTCTCGGAGCGCCGTGACCAGCCCGGGGAACCGCGTCTCCTCGACTCTGACATTGACGTCGACATCACCCTTGGTATGCCCGAATGGCATGGCAGTCGCGCCGATGTGGTGCACGTCGGCGTCGAGGATGTCCGCGTTGTCTCGCACGAACCGGGTAACGACGTCTTGCGCCTGCTGAGCAATCTCTTCCACAGGTCGCAACTCGACCGGTGCGTCTTCCACTAGGGCAACACGAAGAAGGCGATCGCGCAGTACTGGCACACCACGGCGCCCGCGACCAGCACATGGAAGACCTCGTGGTACCCGAACGTGGCCGGCGACGGATCCGGGCGGCCGATCGCGTACACCAGGGCGCCCGCCGTGTAGAGGAGCCCGCCCGCCAGGATCAGCAGCAGCCCGCCGGCGCCGACCTTCATCAGCTCGGGCAAGGCGATCACCGCGATCCAGCCGAGCCCGATTCCGAACGCCACCGCGAGCCACTTCGGCGCGTCGACCCAGATGAACTTCTGCAGGATCGCGATCACTGCGCCGGTCCAGACCACCGCGAGCACGGTCGGCCGCCAGGCGCCGGTCAGCACGAGCAGACAGAACGGCGTGTACGTCCCGGCGATGAGCAAATAGATCATCGCGTGGTCGAGCCGCCGCAGCCACGGGCGCCAGCGCGGCGACCACGTCGGACGGTGGTACAGGGCGCTCGCGCCGAACATGGTCGCGACGCTCACGGCGAACACGGCCGCGGCGAAGGTCGCGCGCGCCCCTGACGCTTCCACGACGAGCACGACCCCGGCCGCCACCGCGACGAAGAACGCGTACTGGTGCACGACTCCGCGTAAGCGCGGCTTGACCGGTGGACTGGGAAGCACGGCGACCCGAGACAGGATACTGCTCGCGCCGTGTCCTCTCCCCGCGTCGCCTTCGTCTACCCCAACTCCCGTCGCGAGCTCGCCGCTCAGGTCGCACGCGGCGACGCGCCTGACTCGATCCTGCTGGGACAGAACCATCTCGCCGAGCTGGGCATCGACGCCACGATCCACGAGCCGAGGCTGACCCGGGCGGAGCGCTCCGGGCTCGCGCACCGCCTGACGTGGAGCCTGCGGGAGCTAACGGTGCCGTGGGAGCTCCGCGAGGCGGACGTCGCGTTCACGCCGCTCGCCAATCTGCTCCCCCTCGCCGCGCGCGCGCGCCGCCGACCCCGGATCGTCGTCGTCAACTACGGGCTGTGCATGATCTACGAGCGCAGCTCGGGTGCCCGCCGCCGGCTGCTGTCGGAGTCGCTGCGCTCCGCAGCGGCGGTCGTTTGCCTCGGCGAGTCTCAGCGCCTGCAGCTGCTCGACCAAACGGGGCTCGACCCGGCGCGGGTTCACACCGCCCTCCTCGGCATCGACGAGCGCTACTTCGCACCGCGACCGCCTCCGCCCGGCGAGCCGTTCGTGCTCACAGTCGGGAAGGATCTCTCGCGTGATTTCGAGACCTTCGTGGAGGCAGTGCGACGCCTGGGCGTCCGCGCGGAGCTGGCGGTCTACCCGCGCAACCTGCAGGGCATCGAGCTGCCGCCGAACGCGCGGGCCCGCGTGGTGGGCTCGGCCGAGCTGCGCGACCTCTACGCGGGCGCGGCGTGCGTGGTCGTCCCGCAGCGGCGACCGGAGTACCCGTACGGCTCGGAAGGCGGCGGCTTGACGTCGCTGCTCGAGTCGATGGCGATGGCGCGGCCGACCGTGATCAGCGACCGTCCGATCGTCCACGACTATGTCGGCGACGGAGAGACGGCCGTGCTGGTCCCGCCGGAGGACCCCGACGCGCTGGCCGCTGCGATCCAGGCGGTACTCGACGAACCGGGCTCGCTCGGGCCGGCGGCGCGGGCCCGGGTCGATGAGGCGCTGACCACCCGGCACCTGGCCGGGCGACTGGCCCCGATCTTCCGGGAGGCGGCGCGATGACGATGCGGGTCGCCCTCGACACCTCGCCGCTCCGCCTGACTCGCGCGGGGACGGCCAGATACCTGCGGACGCTGCTCGAGGAGCTCGAGGGCCGCGACGACATCGACATCGCTCCGGTCTCCTGGGGCGGCGGCGGCCGGATCACGGCCGGCGTGCGCGACGCAGCCTGGTACCCGCTCGCCCTCCCGCTGACGGCCCGCAGGGGCGGCTTCGACCTCCTGCACTGCCCCTCCTACCGTGGTCCATTCCGCTCCCCCACCCCGCTGGTCGTGACCGTCCACGACCTCGCGCTCCTGCGGCACCCGGAGCTCTTCAACCGCTGGTCTCGAGGCTATGGCCGGCTTGCCGTTCGCCGCGTCATCCGCGCTGCGCGCCTCGTGATCGCCGTGTCCGACTTCACGCGCTGCGAGCTGCTCGAGCTGCTCGACGTGGAAGCCGGGAAGATTCGCGTCGTTCCCAACGGGATCAGCGCGATGTTTTCTCCGGACGGCCCTGCAGCGGACGGCGACTACGTGCTGGCGGTCGGCACGCTAGAGCCGCGCAAGAACCTGCGGCGGCTGATCGAGGCGACGCGGGGACTCGACGCGGAGCTACGGATCGTCGGCCGGCGCGGCTGGGGCGGCGTCGAGGTCGCCGAGCCGCACGTGCGCTGGCTCGGCGAGGTCTCGGACGAGGAGCTGCCGGCGCTCTACCGCGGTGCGCGCTGCCTCGCCTACCCATCGCTCTACGAGGGCTTCGGCTATCCCGTGGTCGAGGGGATGGCGTGCGGGACGCCGGTCGCGACGAGCAGAGGCGGAGCCGCGGAGGAGATCGCGGGCGGCGCCGCGGTGCTCGTCGACCCGCTCGATCCGCAGTCGATCCGGGTCGGGATCGAGGAAGCGGCAGCTCGGCGGGAGGAGCTCGTGCCAAAAGGTCTCGCGCGGGCGCAGGAGTTCACCGCCGCCCGCTTCGCGGCGGGCACCCTCGCCGTCTACCGTGAGGCGCTAGGCAATCCAGACGTGACGTGAGAACGCGACTGCGGCCGCCGCGCCGACGGCGGCGAATCCGACCAGGGTCGCCTCGCGGGCGCGAGGCCGGTCGCGGGTGACGTCCGCGAGAGCGATGAAGCGCGGAAAGTCCGCGAGGAGATAGCGCGGGTAGCTCGCCAGCGGAAAGAC
>JALZOQ010000027.1 GCA_030913835.1 Actinomycetota bacterium
GGTCGGCTACCTCCTCGCCTGGACCGCCGCGGGGCTCGCAGCGTACGCGGTCGCACGCGCGCTCGGAGGGGCGTCGCCGCTCGATGCGATGTGGAGCCACAGGCTCGAAGCGGGTGCCTTCGCCGCCGCGGGCCTCTACGAGCTGACGCCGCTGAAATCCGCGTGCCTGCGGCACTGCCGGAGTCCGCTCGGCTTTCTGGTGCGGAAGCAGCGGACCGCGGCAATCCGCGTCGGGCTCGAGCACGGCGCCGTCTGCGTGGGCTGCTGCGCCGGCCTGATGCTCGTGCTGGTCGCCCTCGGCGCCATGAATCTCGTCTGGATGGCCCTCGTCGCCGGTCTGATCGTCCTGCAGAAGGTGCTTCCGTACGGGGACCGTGCGTCCGTCCCGCTCGGCATCGCGTTCCTCGCTCTCGCAGTCGGGCTGCTCGTATGACTGAGTGGAGGCTCCGCGGGTCGTACTTCGAGTCGTGCAACTGCGACGCCATCTGCCCGTGCCGCCGCATCGACGGACGCCCCGGCGGACGCTCGACCCACGGCGTGTGCATGGGCCTGCTGAGCTGGGTCGTGGCCGAAGGGCACGCGGCCGGCGTTGACCTGGGCGGCCTCGCCGTCGCGATCGCGTGCCGCTACGACGACGACGAGCCGGGTTCGCCCTGGAGCTTCGTCCTCTACCTGGACGAGCGCGGCGACGAGCGCCAGCGGCAGGCGCTGGAGGACATCTTCGTCGGACGGCTCGGCGGGAGCGCACTCGTCCACTTCCCGTGGGCGTGGAAGCCGAGCCACCTCGTCGACGTCCAGCCGGCGCGGATCGAGGTCGACCACACGCCGAGGCGGCAGTGGCTGCGGATCGGCACGCAGGTGGAAGTCAGGATCAACGGCTCCGCAAGCGACGGCCATGTGGTCACCTGCGTGATCCCGGGCCACGAGCGCATCGGCGAGGAGCTGCACGCGGAGTTGCTGCGCGTGGACGGCGTCGCTCCGTTCCAGTACGAGTACCAAGGAGTCTGCGGGTACGGCTCCGACTTCGACTACAGCTCGGAGGAGCAGGGGTAGGTCGAAGAAGGCACGAAGTCGACACAGTTGGTCGCAATTTGCGCGACCCGCGTCAAAGAATTGCCCAGCCCCCAGCGGCTCTGTCACGCTCCTCGACTACCGTGACCCAGAGAGAGGAGGGCAGGACTTGGACGAGCAACACTTCGCCGAGATCGACGTCGCAATGCTCTATGTCGAGGAGGCCCGTTCGCGCGCCGAGCGCGCGGCGGCATCGCTTCGAGCCGGCAACGCGGATCCCCATCTGATCGAAGCGCTGGAGCGGACGCAGGAGGAGCTGTCGGATGTCGGCCGCCGCTTGCGCCAGGGAACACTGTTCGCGATTCCCAAGGAGCAGTTGAGCCTCTAGGCTCAGGCGTGTCCCCGCGGGCGAGGAGATCCGCGTCTTCTGGGCGGGTTCGACGACCGCCACCCTGACCGAACTCCTCGTCAACCACGATCGCTGACTGCTTTTGAGAGCCCGACCGTCCAATAAGTAGCGTGGCGGGTCGGCGGCGCCGCCCTTGCCGTCCGGGGCCGAACCTAATGTGGTCTGCGGAGTAATGGCTGAACAGCCCCGAATCTACTTCCGCCCTGACAACGGCGATGCTGGCTACATCGGTGGGCTGAGCTCTCCGGTCTCATTCGATGGTGGCGTTGTCGCCGCGAGGTACTTGGCGGCGTATCCATCTGGCATGCCCGACCGCGGGCGGTCCGCCCTGGCTGATGCGCTCGATGCGCAGCACATCCCGTTTCTAATCGACCCGGGCACGCCGGAGTTGCGACGACCTAGCGTTGTTCGAGCGAAGCGTCGACTCCTTGAGAGTCCAATCGCCCAAGCGTTGCCGCTGCCCCTCAAGCTCAGCGACCTATCGCAACCACCGGCTCTTCGCCATTTTGTCGACGTGGTTCTGTCCACCCAGACGCGCGCGCGCGGATTGGTGCCTCCGCACCTGGAGCTTCGTTGGAGGGACGAGGGCGCGCTCGCGCTAAACATCGCCATGCTCAAGCGCACGACGCGCTCCGCCGGGGGCAAGCGAGTCGTCTCGTTGATCCAATGCACCAAGGCCGCGTTCCGCGATGGTGTATTTGAGCGAGTCGCTGCCCAATACGGAAGGGTGGGGCACGGCCGCGCAATTCTGAGGGTCCGCAGCCTTACGAACGAGGCGGTAAACACCTCCGATTTCGAGTGCTACCTGGCTGCAATTGAGTCATTCGAGTCCGCGGGTGTTAAGGTCATGATCGACTGCACTGGCCGGCTTGGCCCAGCGCTGGTCGCCGGTGGTGCGCGCGGCTTCGTCTCAGGTTGGCTCCATTTCCGAA
>JALZOQ010000050.1 GCA_030913835.1 Actinomycetota bacterium
GTCGTCGCCCTCGAGCCGCCGCAGGGCCGAGCGGATCGCGAACAGCCCGAACACCGCCGAGCCCATGGCGAGCAGGAACCCGACGAGGCCCGTCTCCGCGAGATCCTGCAGCGGGAGATTGTGCGGCTCGAGCACCGCGTCCCCGCTGTAGCGCGGCTCGTGCAGGAGGCGGAACGAGCCCGCACCCGAACCGTGCACCGGACGGTCGGCGAACGCACCCGCGGCCTCCTTCCACCACGTCCAGCGGTTGTTCGAGCTGAAGCTGCGCAGCCGCTTCGGATCCTGGTTCAGCTGGATCGGGCTCGAGAACTCGCGCCAGCGCGCGTCGACCCAGTCGACCGGCCCGCCGGCCTTGACGAGCGAGACGAGGAAGAGCCCCGCGACGAGGCCCACCGCGCAGCCCAGCGCGAGACGCACGAATCTCCGCTCGACCGCGTCCGAGATCGGATGCTCCTCCTCCATGCGCGCAGACCAGTGCGCGGCCCACGCGACCGCCACCGCGCCGAGAACGAGTGCCACAGCGAAGAGGCGTCCGTCGTGCGCGCGCGTCGCTTGCGTGACCCCGTTCTCCGCCACCCCCTCGAGCGTGTGCGCGAACGCGAAGACGAGCAGCGCGGCCGGCGCGGAGATCCCGAGCGCGGCGAGGCTCTCGATGCGCCCCGTCCCGATCCAGAGCCAGAGCGCGACTGCAACCGCACCCACGACGAGCCCGCCGCGCGAGTACGTCAGCAGCATCGAGACCATCGCGCCGTACAGGAGCAGCACTCCCGCGGCGCGCACCCAGTGCGAGGCCCCGCGCCGCCCCGCGATCCACATCCCGAGCGGCAGCGCAGCGTCGCCGAGCAGCGCGAGCGCGTTCCAGTAGCCGATCGGCGAGCGCAGCCTCGCCACCCGGTCGTAGTCCTCGTAGAGCGCCGGGACGATCTTCCCGAGCAGCGCCCACGCGAAGACGAGCCCGAGCAGGATCGCGAACCCGACCGCAAGCTGCCGTACGCGCGCGAGCGCTCCCGCGTACACCCCGAGGATCGCGAAGGCGACGTAGACGAGCTCGCGGTTCAGGTAGGCCCAGGAACGGTCCGGCTCGATCGACCAGAGGATGGACAGGCCGCTCCAGATCGCGAACCCGGCGAGCGACGCGATCACGAGCGTCCCCCACCGGCCGGCGCTCGGGCGCGGCAGCGCCCCGAGCATCGAGGCTGCGACGGCCGCTGCGACCACGAGCACGGCCGAGCCGCCGATCCAGAAGAGCGCGTCGTCGGCCGTCCCGTGCCCGAAGAAGAGCACGCAGACGAGCAGACCCGCGATCGCCGCGAGGGTCGCCGCTGACGCCGCGAACGACGCGCGCACACCGTCCACGCCGGCCGCTCGCATGCGGCGACGCTAACACGGTGCTCGGCGCCCCAAGCCGTTCTTACAGACAGCTAACACGCGGCTTACTGCGGACACACCGCCTTGCCCGAGACTGAGTCGAAGCGCGGCAAAACCGACGCGTGAAAGCCGTACCTATCTCTAGGATCACCCCGCTGAAGAAGTTCCTCCTCACCCTCTCCGTCGGCCTCCTCCTCCTCGGTTCCGTCTCCGTCACCCCCGCGGCGGCGAAGCGCCCGTGCTGGAAGGACGTCGCCGCCGACTGGTTCGGCGACCTGAAGGTCGACGGCACCTACGCGCCGCACTGCTACCGCGAGGCGATCAAGCACCTCCCGCCGGTGACCGACTCGTACTCGACCGCGCGGGACGAGATTAAGCGCGCCATGCTCTTCGCGATCGCGCACCCGACGAAGCCGTCGCCGCCGACGCGAACGCCGCCCGGCGCGGGACTCGGCGCCGGCGAGGGCGGGGACGCAGGACTGATCCAGAGCCTGCTCGAGAAGCTCGGCCCGAAGAACGCGGATGCCGTCCCGCTGCCGCTGCTCGTGCTCGCCGGAATCTCGCTGCTCCTGCTCGGCACCGCAGGCGCGAGCTACGTCGCCCGCCGCGTGCAGGCCAAGCGCCTCGAGCCCGCCCCCATTCCGCCCGAACCGCTGCCCTAGCACTAAGGCCGGCCTAAAGCCAGCTTCGCCCTGAGCAGCCACTGGTCGGGAGTGGACTGCCGGTACACGTCCGGGCGAGCCGCGTAGCGCAGCCGCGCGGCGAGCCCGGCCTGCGCGCCGAGGAAGCGCTCGAGGATGAGGCGCTCGTCCTCGCCGAGCCGATCCCTGTACGCCCGCTGGAACGCGCGTGCCTGCTCGAGCCCGCCCGGGCGGCGCGCCTGCGCGAGCTTCTGCCGCCAGGTTTCGAGCGTCCCCGTCCCGATTCCGAACGCCTGGCTGGAGTGCTTGCGGAACAAAATCGTCGGCCGCTCGTCGTACAGCATTTCGCCGCACGCCGAGACGACGAGGTAGAGCCACCAGTCGTGGCTCACGACCTCGTGCGGGAACTCGCCGACGAGCACGCGGGCCGCGCGGTTGAGGACGATCGTGCACCCGGGCGCCTGCGACTCCACGAGCGCGTTCGCGAACGAGAGCCCGCGCCGCGGCAACGGCGAGAGCCCGAGCGGCTCGAGGCGCTCGTCCACGACGGCGAGCCGCCCGCAGTAGAGCGCCGGCCCCGACGCGCCCTCGAGCCGGGCCACCGCGCGCGAGAGCTTGTCGGGGAGCCACACGTCGTCCTGGTCGCAGAACGCGACGTAGTCGGCTTCGGCGCGCGCCAGCAGCGCGCCGAAGCTCCGCACGAACCCGACGTGCTCGCCCCGCTCGACGTCGAGCCCGCGCGAGCGCAGGAGCTCGACCGTCCCGTCGCTCGAGCCGTCGTCGCGGACGAGAATCTCGACTGAGCCGTGATCC
>JALZOQ010000056.1 GCA_030913835.1 Actinomycetota bacterium
CTCGTCGCCCGCGTGCCGTGCGTGACGACGATCTCCGGCGCCGCGGCCGCGGTGCACGCGATCGGCAGCGCGAAGGCCGAGCAGGTTCTGTCGCTCCAGGAACGGATCGGTGCTCAGACGCGATCGGCATAGAGTCGTCGCGCGCGAAGCCGTCGGGCCGTACACGCTGCTGCGGGTCGCCCGGAACGGGCTCGACGCGGGAGTGCCCGGGCAGTTCTTCATGCTCCAGCCGCCCGGTCGCCTCCTGCCGCGGCCGATGAGCCTCTGCCTGGCGCCGCCCGGCGAGCTTGCGTTCCTGATCGACCCGATCGGGCCTGGCACCCGCGCGCTGTGCGCCCTCGGGAGCGGCGACGAGCTCGGTGTGCTCGGGCCGCTCGGCAACGGCTTTCGGCTCGACGTCCGACGCCCGCTGCTCGTCGGCGGGGGGATCGGGATCGCGCCCATGCCGTTTCTCTCAGACCAGCTCGGCGGGCCGCGCGCGCTACTCGGCTTCCGCAGCGCGCTCCACGCGCAGGCGGCGGAGCTCGTGCCGAACGCGGAGGTCGTGATCGAGCCGACGTACGTGACCGATGTCCTGCCGCCGGGCCACGACGTGCTGGCCTGCGGTCCGGAGCCGATGCTGAACGCGATCCGGCGCCAGGAGCCATGCGCCCAGCTCTCGTGGGAGGCCCCGATGGCGTGCGGGTTCGGCGCCTGTTACGGGTGCGCGGTGGAGATCGACGGCCAGCTCAAGCGCCTTTGCGTCGAAGGCCCGGTGCTCTCTCGTGCTGCTTAACGCGAGCGGGTGCCTCGACGCGCTCACGGCGCCCGACGTCGCGCGCTCGCTCGACGGGTTCGTGACGAAGACGGTCACGCCGCTCCCGCGAGCCGGAAACGAGCCTGTGCGGATCGCCGAGACAGAACTCGGCATGCTGAACTCGATTGGGCTCGCCAATCCGGGGATCGCCCGCTTCATCGACGAGGTCCTGCCGCAGCTCGCCCAGCTCGGCGTGCCGCTCTGGGTCTCCGTCGGCGGGTTCTCTGCGGACGACTACGCGCAGTGCGTGTCGCGACTCGACACACGTGCCGAGGTCGTCGCCATCGAGCTGAACCTGTCCTGCCCGAACGTAGACGCGTTCGAAGAGCCGACCGCCGAGATCGTCGCGGCCGCGCGGGCGGAAACCGCCAAACCGCTGTACGCGAAGCTTTCGCCGGCCGTGCCGGACGTCGCCGCCGTGGCTGTAACCGCCCGCGACGCCGGCGCCGACGGGCTCTCGCTCGTGAACACGATCCGCGGCCTGGCTCTCGACGACCGCACACTGCAGCCGCGCCTCGCGCACGGGGCCGGCGGGCTCTCCGGACCGGTGCTCAAGCCGATCGCGCTCGCGGCCGTCTACGCGTGCTTCGCGGCGACGCGCATGCCCATCGTCGGGATGGGAGGAGTCGAATGCGGCCGAGACGTGCTCGATCTGCTCGCCGCAGGCGCCAGTCACGTCGCGCTCGGCACCGTCCTCTTCGCCGACCCTGGTGCGCCGGACCGGATTCGGGCCGAGCTCGTCCAGGAAACGTCGCAACGCGGTTTTGCCTCGGCGGGCAACGTGACGGGTGCGGCCCACGCCGCCGGTGCGGACGCGCGTGAGCCGGAGCCGTTGCAGGATTCGGTGTCAGTCTAGAAAACACGCTGCAAAACCTGGTTTTTCTTGTCGGTTGACCGTCGGGCCGCACCTGTTAGACTGCCGCGCCATGGTGTCCACGAAGACCCAGGCGCAGGCGCCTCTCCGGTCCCTCGACCAGCGCATGGAGGCGCTGAAGCGCGCCAACGACATCAGGGTCAGGCGGGCACAGCTGAAGAAGGATCTGAAGGACGGCAGCATCCAGATCGAGCAAATCTTGAACGCTCCGCCCGAGTACGTCGAGACGGCGAAGGTGTTCGACATGCTCATGGCCGTGCCCAAGTTTGGTCGCGTCAAGGCGGCGCGCTTCCTCAACCAGTGCCGGATCAGCCAGTCGAAGACGGTCGGGGGGCTCTCCGAGCGCCAGCGAGCGGAGCTGGTTGGCCTCTTCAACCGGTAAGCGGCTGCCGGTATTCGTCGTGACCGGCCCTTCGGGAGCCGGGAAAGGAACTCTGGAGAAGGCGCTGCTCGACCGGCGGCCCGACCTCGAGCTCGCGGTCTCCGCGACGACGCGCGAGCGCCGGCCGAACGAGCAGGACGGGCGCGAGTACTGGTTCCTCACCCGCGAAGAGTTCCAGCGTCGCGTCGACGACGGCGAGTTCCTCGAGTGGGTCCCGTACGTCGGCCACCGCTACGGGACGCTTCGCTCCGAGATCGACCGGATCGGCGCGGCGGGACGCGTTCCGCTTCTGGATCTCGAGATCGAGGGCGCGCTGAACGTCGGGGACACCGTGCCGGGCGCGGTGACCGTGTTCGTCGACGCGCCGCTGCCGGAGCTCGAGCGGCGCCTGCGCGAGCGCGCGACCGAGAGCACGGGCGAGATCGGCGAGCGGCTCGAGCTCGCGCGCGAGCAGAAGACGCGCGCCGGCGAGTTCGACCACGTGGTCGTGAACGAGGATCTGGAGCGCGCGGTGGGGGAGCTTCTGGCGATCGTAGACGGGGAGTTGGCGGCCGCAGGTAGCATGCGGACGTGATCCACCCTCGCATCGACGAGCTGCTCGACAACGTCGACTCGCGCTACGCGCTGGTCATCGTCGCCGCGAAGCGGGCTCGACAGATCAACAACTACCACCACCAGCTCGGTGAGGGCATCGGCTTCGACGACGCCCCGCCGCCGCTCGTCGAGTCGCGCTCCAAGAACTACTTGACCATGTCCCTGGAGGAGATCGCCCAGGGCAAGATCAAGTACTCGTATAAAAAGGGTTGAGCCCGCGCGCTTCGCGCGCGTTCCTCAACCCCACGGGTGAAACCATGTTTCCCCCGTGAGCCCCCTTCTTCGAGTCGCGCTTCGAACCGCACTCCTAGGCTCCCGCCGGGACAAGCCCGGCTCCGCCGCAATCGCCTGCTCGTAAACGGGCTGGTAAAAGGCACAATCTGCGCATGGCTCGAATTCTCCTCGGGGTCACTGGCGGAATCGCGGCCTACAAGGCCTGCGAGCTGACGCGGCTTCTCGTCAAGGACGGGCATGAGGTCGTGCCGCTCGTCACGCCCGGGGCCGAGCGGTTCGTTCGCGCCGAGACCTTCTACGCGCTTGCGCGACGGCCGCCCGCGGAGGGGCTTTATCCGCACCTGACGCGCGCCGACCTGCTCGTCGTCGCCCCGTGCACGGCCAACACGCTGGCGAAGCTGGCCCAGGGTCTCGCCGACAACGTGCTCACCGAGGCCGCGCTGGCTCATCGCGGGGCCACGCTCGTCGCGCCCGCCATGAACCCGCGCATGTGGGCCCACGCCGCCACGCGCGCGAACGCCGAGACGCTCGAAGCCCGAGGGATCCACTTCGTCGGCCCGGACGAGGGTGAGCTGGCCGAGGGCGAGTGGGGCGTGGGGCGGATGGCCGAGCCTGACGAGATTCTCGCCGCGATCCGCGAGCTGCTGATCCCGCCGGGACCGTTGCGCGGCCGGACGGTGCTCGTCTCGGCCGGGGGGACGCGCGAGCCGCTCGACGCGGTGCGCTACGTCGGCAATCGCTCCTCCGGCCGCATGGGCGTCGCGCTGGCGGCCGAAGCACGCAGACGGGGAGCGAACGTGACGCTCCTCGCCGCGAACCTCGCCGTGGACGTCCCCGACGGCGTCGAGATCGTCCTCACCCCGACGGCGGAGGAAATGGCACGCGAGGCACTGTCCCGAGCCGACGCGGACGTCGTGGTCATGGCCGCCGCCCCCGCCGACTACCGGCCGGCCACCGACCGCACGGACAAGCGCCCGAAGGACACGTCTACATGGACGGTGGAGCTCGAGCCGACGACCGACATCCTCCAGAGGCTGGGCGAGCGGAAACGCGACGGCCAGGTGCTCGTCGGCTTCGCCGCAGACGCCGGCGACGGCGGACTCGAGCGCGCCCGGGAGAAGCTTGGGCGCAAGCACGCGAACCTGATCGTCTTCAACGACGTATCACGGGACGACGTGGGCTTCGACACCCTCGACAACGAGGTCGTGCTCATCGGTGCCGACGGCGAGCGCGAGGTCGCGAAGGCGCCGAAGCGGGAGATCGCCGCGGCGATCCTCGACGAGGTCGAGCGACTGCTCTAGTGGACGAGACCGCGCGCACGCAGGTC
>JALZOQ010000073.1 GCA_030913835.1 Actinomycetota bacterium
GCCTTACATCGAGGAGCCACTTGCCGACGCCTCCCGGTACCAGACCGTGTACGCGCGGGCGGCGGGATCGGCGGCGGCGCCGACGGCCGGGCTGCACTTCACACCGGAGCTGCTCGCGCGCCTGGACGTCGAGCGCGTGACACTGCACGTCGGCCTCGACACGTTCCGTCCGCTCGCGGTGGAGGACCTGGAGGACCACGTGCTGCACGGCGAGCGGTACGAGGTTGCAGCGGACGCCTGGGAGCGGATCCGCGGCGCCGAGCACGTTCTCTCGGTCGGTACGACGACCCTGCGGGTGCTCGAGACGCTCGCGCGCGGTGCGCCGGTCGCAGGGCGAACGTCGCTGTTCGTGCGCCCGCCGTTCGAGTTCCGTCGAGTCGACGCGCTGCTGACGAATTTTCACCTGCCGCGCTCGACACTGCTGGCGCTCGTGATGGCCTTCGCCGGCATCGAGGAGACACGAGCGCTCTACTCGGAGGCGATCGGTGAGCGCTACCGCTTCTACTCTTTCGGCGACGCGATGCTGATTCTCTAGCCATGTCCTGACCGCTGGTGCCAGGCATCCGCCATGGCCTGAGCGGAGCTGGCGGTTTGGGACCGGGCGGATGCCTGGCACCGCCCTTTTGCGACACCGCTCGTGCCTGGCACCGGGTGGGTCTGCGACGCTAGGCCGAAATGGACACGTTCAACGTGATCGCCACCGACGGCGCTGCGCGCGCAGGAATCCTCCATACCGCGCACGGCGACGTCCCGACACCCGCCTTCATGCCCGTCGGCACGAAGGGCACGGTGAAGAGCCTGCACCCGGACGAGCTGACCGGGCTCGGCGCGAGCATGATCCTGGGCAACGCCTACCACCTGCACTTCCGCCCCGGAGACGACGTGATCGCCGAGCTCGGCGGCCTCCACCCGTTCTGCGGCTGGGACGGGCCGATCCTCACCGACTCGGGCGGCTTCCAGGTCTTCTCGCTTCGCGACACGCTCCTCGCGGTGGACGACGACGGCGTCACCTTCCGCTCGGTTTACGACGGCGACATGGCGCGCTTCACGCCCGAGCTCGCGGCGAGTATTCAGGCCAAGCTCGGCTCCGACGTCGCGATGTGCCTCGACATCTGCCCGCCGGCGGGCGTCCCCAGGCCCGAACTGGAGGCCGCCGTCCGCCGCACGACGCTCTGGGCGCGCCGCCAGGGGGAGACCGCCCGTGCGCCGGGTCAGCTCCTGTTCGGAATTGCCCAGGGCGGTACCGACGGGGAGCTGCGCCGCCGGTCGATCGCCGAGCTGATCGACCTCGACCTCGACGGCTACGCGCTCGGCGGGCTCGCGATCGGCGAGGAGCGCGATGCGATGTTCGAGACGACCGGCTGGGCGGCGCCGCTGCTCCCGGAGGGCAAGGCGCGCTACTTCATGGGAATCGGCGATCCCGAGGGCATCCTCGAGGTGATCGTCCGCGGCATCGACATGTTCGACTGCGTGCTTCCCACGCGCACGGCCCGAACGGGCTCGGCCCTCACCTGGCACGGGCGGCTCAACCTGCGAAACAACAGGTTTGCCCGGGACCCGGCTCCGCTGGACGTGGACTGTGCCTGCCCCGCCTGCGAGCGCTTCAGCCGGGCCTACGTGCGCCACCTCGTCAACCAGCAGGAGCTCCTGGGGCACCGGCTGCTGACGTTGCATAACCTGCGGTTCGTGCTCGAGCTCACCGCAGGCGCCCGCGCGGCGATCGAGCGAGGCGAGCTCGACCGCTACCGCGCCGACGCGCTCGCCCGTCTCGCGGCCGGCGCCGCCGAAGAGGAGGAACACGCATCGCGGCCCTGATCGTGATCGCGCTCGGCTTCGTCTTCCTGTACGCCTTCGTCCTGCTTCCGCAGCGCCGCGCGACGCGGGCGAAGCTGGAGATGCAGGACTCGATCGACGTCGGCGACGAGATCGTCACCGCCGGCGGGATGTACGGCTTCGTCACCGCGATCGGCGACGACGAGCTCGAGGTCGAGATCGCGCAGGGCACGATCGTCCGCGTCGCCACGCGCGCGGTCGCGGGTCGCGTGGGCCCGGACGACCACGAGGACGAGCCGAAAGAGGACGCCGTGGAGGAGCCCGGCTCGAACTCGCCCGAGCCCGGGCGCAGCTAACCTTTCCGTCCTCCGAGCGCCATGTCCGAAACGCGTAAGCATCTTCTCCTCGTCGCGCTGATCGCGGCGGCCCTCGCCGGCGCCGCCCTGCTGATCGCGCCGGGCTCACCAGTCCACAAGCCGGTCAAGCAGGGCCTCGACCTGCAGGGCGGCCTGGAGGTCGTCCTGAAGGCGGTCCCGCCGCCCAACCACCCGCTGACGGAGTCGGATCTCGACCGCTCGATCGAGATCATGCGCTCGCGCGTCGACAAGCTCGGCGTCTCCGAGCCCGAGATCCGCAAGCAAGGCTCGAACCAGATCGTGATCGAGCTCCCGGGCGTGCAGAACGCAGCCCAGGCCGCCGAGGTGATCGGCAAGACCGCGCAGCTCGAGCTGTACGACCTCGAGACCTCCGTCACCGGCCCGTCGCAATCGGCGCAGGGGATCGTCGCGAAGCCGAGCGTCTACGCGCTCCTCGCAGGTATCCAAACCACCTCGCAGGGCGAGAACGCCGCCGCCTGGTACCTCTTTGACGCGACAAAGAAGCTCGTCGCCGGCCCGAGCCCCTCCCGGGCCGAGCTCGTGCAGAAGGCGGCGAAGCTCGCGAAGAAGGCCGGCTCCGGCCAGACCGCGGCCAAGGGCAAGAACACGCTGCCGGGCGGGTTCACGCTGTTCGCCCGTCCGAAAGGCACGACCGTCATCTTCTGCGGCCCGGTCGACCGCTTCTGCCCGGGCGTCAACGAGGCGCCGCCGAGGCAGACGTACTTCTACCTCTTCAAGAAGAACATCGACGAGGTGCCGCCGCCGGAAAATCCCGTCCCCCAGATGACCGGTAACGATCTGAAGCTGAACGGGACGCGCGCCGACATCGACCCGCAGACGAACGGGCCCGAAGTGCTCATGAGCTTCACGGACAAGGGCTCCAAGAAGTTCCAGGAGATCACCCGCGCCGAGTACCAGCGCGGGAACATCACCGGCGTTCCGCAGCACTTCGCGATCGTCCTCGACAGCGAGATCAAGTCGTGGCCGCAGATCGACCCGGACGACCGCGGGCTCTCGAACGGCATCTCCGGCGGCGGCCGGATCACCGGGATCGAGTCGCTTCGCGAGGCGAGGGAGATCGCCCTCGTCCTCCAGACCGGCGCGCTGCCCGTGAGCTTCGTCAAGGCGGAGCAGACCGAGGTCTCGGCGACACTCGGCAAGGATTCGCTCGAGCAGGCCAAGCGCGCGGCGCTCGTCGGCCTCCTGATCGTCGCGCTGTTCCTCCTGCTCTTCTACCGGTTCCTCGGCCTCGTGGCCGTGATCGGGCTCGCGATCTACGCAGTCTTCCTCTGGGCCGTGATCCTGATCCTGAACGTGACCCTGACGCTGCCGGGATTCGCCGGCCTGATCCTGACGATCGGAGTCGCAGCCGACGCGAACGTGGTCGTCTTCGAACGGATCAAGGAAGAAGTGCGCGCCGGCAAGAGCGTGCGCGCTGCGATCTCCGCCGGCTACTCGAAGGGCTTCCACACCATCCTCGACGCGAACGTCGTGACGTGCATCACGGCACTGATCCTGTTCTCGGTTGCGACGGCGGGCGTGAAGGGCTTCGCGCTGATGCTGCTGATCGGAACTCTCATTTCGCTCGTGACCGCCGTCGCGGCGACGCGCGCCATGCTCGGCCTGCTGGCCGGCTTCCGCTGGTTCACGAATCCGAGCTTCATGGGCGCTCAGGGGCAGCAGACCGCGAAATGGCTGCAGATCGACTTCATGCGCCGCCGTTACGTCTGGCTCGGGATCGCGGCGGCAGCGGTCGTGCTCAGCTTCGGCGCCGTCGGGGCGAAGGGCCTGAACCTCGGGATCGACTTCCGGGGCGGCACGCAGGTGACCTTCAAGACGCGCGCCCCGCAGCTCGTCGACGACGTGCGCGCCGAGGCGGCGAAGGTCGGCCAGGGCGGCGCGCTCATCCAGGGACGCGGCAAGAAGACGGGCGAGTCGTACCAGAGCTTCCACCTGCGCACGCGCTCGCTCGAGCCGGGTCAGCTCAGGCAGCTCCAGACCGACCTACGGGAGCGGCTAGGCGCCTACGCGCCGGGTGTCAAGAACGTCTCCGCGAGCTTCGGCCGGCAGATCGCCAGATCGGCGATCCTCGCGATCATCCTCTCGCTCCTCCTGATCGTCGGGTACATCGCGATCCGGTTCGACCTCAAGTTCGCGCTGCCCGTGATCGTCGCGCTGCTGCACGACCTCGCGCTCACCGTGGGGATCTATGCGCTCGTGGGCCGGGAGGTCTCCACGTCCACGGTCGCAGCCGTCTTGACCGTGCTCGGCTATTCGATCTACGACACGATCATCATCTTCGACCGCATCCGGGAGAACGTGCCGCTCATGCGCGGGAAGGCGTCGTTCGCGACGATCACGAACGTCTCGCTGTGGGAGACGATCCGTCGCTCGCTGGCCACGACGTTCATCACGTTGCTGCCGGTGGCCGCGCTGCTGTCCTTCGGCGGCGCGACGCTCAAGGACTTCGCGTTCGCGCTGATGGTCGGGATCGCTTCCGGCGCGTATTCGTCGATCTTCATCGCCGCGCCGCTCCTGACCATGCTCAAGGAGCGCGAGCCGGAATGGGCCCGGCGGAA
>JALZOQ010000085.1 GCA_030913835.1 Actinomycetota bacterium
CGATGGCGATCGCGCTCCTCGGGGAGCCGATCGAGCTCGGCCTCGTCGTCGGGGCGCTCCTGATCGTCGTCGGCGGCCTCGCACTCGTGGGCGAGCCGATCAGGCCGGCGGACTTCCGCGCCCGCGGCCTCGCGTTCGCCGCGGCGACGGCGGTGCTCTTCTCGACGCGCGACAACCTCGTGCGCTGGTACTCGGACGACGCGCGCTCGGGCTCCGCGGCGGGTGCGGCGACGGCGTTGGTCGCTGGAACGCTCGCAATCGCGGTGTTCGCATTGCTCTCGGGCCGCCGCCCGAGCCAACCGCGGCAGCTCGGCGCCTACGTTCCCGCAGGGCTCCTGTTCGGTCTCTCCTACGTCCTGCTCTTCGAGGCGTACTTCCGCGGCCGCGTCAGCGTCGTGTCACCGCTCGTGGCCACCGAGTCGCTCTGGGGCGTCGCGCTCGCTGCCGTCGTCCTGCGCCGCAGCGAGCTCGTCGGCCCGCGCCTGGTCGCGGGAGCGGCCCTGATTGTCGCCGGCGGCGCCCTGATCGGGGTAGTCCATTAGGGGGAGGCGCGCCGTCGGGGACGCCGCTATCTAGCGACCGAGGTCCCTCCATGAGCATCGAAGACGAGTACGGCAGCCGCACGCCGCGGCTCCTCCCCCTGCTGGGCGCGCTGGCCGCCTGCGTCGGCCTGGCCGCGCTCGGACTCGCCGTGCTCGCCTACGGAAGCTCGCGCGAGCGTGCCTCCGAGATGCGCGCCCTCCGCGGCGAGGTCGCCGGTCTGCACCAGCGCATGTCCACCCTCTCCGACCGGAACTCCGCGCTCGCGAGCCGCGTCAAGCAGACCGACCAGAAGCTGCGGCGGAAGGACGCCGGGATCGCGCCGGTCGCCGCGCGGGTGCTCCAGAGCGTGTTCACCATCGAGACGGACGAAGGCTCGTACGGCGCGGGCTTCGTGGCCTGGTCGGACGACACCGGCATCTACGTCCTGACCGCGAACCACGTGGTCGCGCGCGCCGCCAATCCCCACGTGACGCTGGCGCGCAAGGGCGGATCGTGGGACGGGGCGATCGTGGCCACCGACAAGAAGAACGACCTCGCGCTCGTGCGCTTGCAGGGCCGCCCCGCGAAGGCGACGCCGCTCTGGGAGTCGAACGCCCCGCCCGCTCCGCCGCGCGCAGGCGACGAGTTGCTCCTCGTCGGCAACCCGTACGGGCTCGAGGGGACAGTCACGACGGGCATCGTCAGCCGGGTCACGAAGAAGGAGATCCAGACCGACGCCGCCGCGAATCCCGGAAACTCGGGCGGGCCGGCGCTCGACAAGCAAGGCCACATCGTCGGCGTGCTCGTCTCAGGCGCCGGAGAGAACCTCAACTTCGTGGTGCCGATCGCGCGCGTTTGCGTCAAGCTGCGCAAGTGCGCCTAACCGCTCTCGCCGCCTTCTTCGCAGCCGCGCTCGCCCTCGTCCCATCCGCGACTGCGGCCTCGCCGATCAGCTTCCGGCTTCCGTCCGGGAACATCGGCTGCATCTACGCGGACGCGTCGATTACGGGACGGGCCTTTCTTCGTTGCGACACCCGCTTCGGCCTGAGGCCCGAGCCGCGCGCGCGCTGCGAGCAGGACTGGACGGGAATCGTGTTCCCCGCGGCCTCCAAGCCGAGGCCGCAGTGCGCGGGCGACACGGCGCTCGACTCGCGCGCGCGCGTGATCCCCTACGGCGGGCGGTGGGTGGGCGGCGGATACATCTGCACGTCGTCCCGCACCGGTCTGCGCTGCAAGCGGCGGAACGGTCACGGCTTCTTCCTCTCGCGGACGAGCTGGCGCGTCTACTGACCGTCGCGCGCGAAGGAGAGGCGCAGGCGCGCGCCGCCGCCCTCTGCGCACTCGGCAACGACCGTGCCACCGTGTGCTTCCGCGACCTGCTTGACGATCGCGAGCCCGAGCCCCGAGCCAGGCTGCCCACGCGCGTCGGCCGCGCGGAAGAACCGGTCGAACACGTAGGGAAGATCCGACTCCGCGATGCCGGGGCCGTGGTCCCGCACGATCACCTCGCCGTCGCGGACGCTGACCTCGACCTCGCCGCCGGGTGGGCTCCACTTCGCGGCGTTGTCGAGCAAGTTCGACACCGCGCGATCGATCGTCCGGGGAGCGCCGTGAACGACCGTCTCCTCGAGGTCGGCCTTGAACGAGACCCCGGGACGGTTGCGCTGGGCGCGCTCGATCGCGTCGGCGGCCACGAGGTCGAGCCGGACGTCCTCCGGCTCGTCGGGCTGCCGATCGCCACGCGCGAGCTCGACGAGCTCCGAGATCAGCGCGGTCATCTCGGTGAGCTGCTCGGTCACGTCGCTCAGGAGCGCCTCCCGTTCCTCGGGAGCGATCGACTCGTCGCGCGCGAGCACCTCGATGTTCGTCCGCAGGCTCGTCAGCGGCGTGCGGAGCTCGTGGGAGGCGTCCGAGACGAGCTGGCGCTGCGCCGAGGCCGAGTCCTCCAGCGCGGCCAGCATGTGGTTGAAGCTCGAGGCCAGCCGCGCGAGCTCGTCAGTCCCTCCGCTGTCGTCGATCCGGCTCGCCAGATCGCGCGTCGTCGTCACGTGCTCGGTCGCGGCGGTGAGCTTGCGGACAGGCGCGAGCGCTGCACGGGCGACGAGCAGGCCGAGCAACGTCGCCAGCGCGATCCCGCCCAGGACGAGCAGGAGGAGCAGGGTCCGGATGCGGCTGAGCGCCCGGTCGACCTCGGACAGGTCCCGTGCGACCTGAACCGCGACGCCCGACGACACGGTCGGGAGGGTCAGGACGCGAACGTGCTTGTCCGCGAGCTCCGTGTCGTAGAACTCGTGGTCGAGCTTGCCCGAGGCGACCTCGCGGGCGCGACTGACCGGCAGGGCGTACGGCTCCCCCTCCGGCCGGCCGACGTCGCCGGCGTTGGTGACGTACTGGACGTAGCCGGCCGAGCCACCGGGCGACACGTGCGGCAGCTTCACGCGGACGTAGCCATCCTCGTCCGTGAACTGGCGCAGGGGCCGCTGCGCGATCGCTCGGGCACGTAAGCGAAGGGCGTCGTCGACCTCGCCCCGGAGCTCGCCGCGGACGATCGCGTACACCGCGGGCGCGGCCAGCGCGATTGCGAGGGCGACGGCGGAGGCCGCCGCGAGGGTCAGGCGCGCGCGAAAGCTCATGGCTCTCGGAGGGCGTAGCCGACGCCGCGGACCGTCTGGATCAGGCGTGGCTTTCCGTCGGCCTCGGTCTTGCGGCGCAGGTATCCGATGTACACGTCGAGGGAGTTCGACCCGGGGCCGAAGTCGTATCCCCACACCCGCTCGAAGATCACCGAGCGGGTTAGCACCTGGCGGGGATTCAGCAGGAACAGCTCGAGCAGCGAGAACTCGGTGCGCGTGAGCTCGATCGGCTCGCCGCCGCGCCGGACTTCGCGTGTCGCCGGGTCGAGCTCGAGATCGGCGAAGCGGAGGATCTCGACGGCCCCGTCGGCCGAGCGGCGGAGGACTGCACGGAGACGCGCGAACAGCTCTTCGAGCGCGAACGGCTTGACGAGGTAGTCGTCCGCGCCGGCGTCGAGCCCGGCGACGCGGTCGGCGATCTCGTCCCGGGCGGTCAGCATCAGGATCGGCACGCCGCTACCGGACCGGCGTAGCCGCCGGGCGACCTCGAGTCCGTCCACCTCGGGCATCAGCACGTCGAGGACGATCCCATCCGGCTCTACGTCGCGCGACTCCAACCGGTACAGCGCCTCGGCCCCGTCCGCGGCAAGCTCGACGCCGTAGCCCTCGAGCTGAAGGGCGCGCCGAAGCGACTCGCGCACAGCGGGCTCGTCGTCGACGACGAGAATCCGCAGGGGCGCCAGCTCACTCTCCTACGGTTTCGAGATCGCGAGCGCGAAGGCGCCGACGGACTTGGCGGCGCGGGTGAGCCGGATCCCGACGCTTCTCTGGCCGCAGACCGTGATCGTGGCCGACGTCGTCAGCGCGCCTGCAGGCTTGACGGCACGGCCGATCCGTGTCGAGCCCGAGAAGAGGTCGAGCGTGAGCCTCGCCGCGCGCGGGCCGCGGAGCCTGACGGCGAGCGTCCCGTCGAGCGGCGTCGCGACGGTGTACGAGCGGGCGCGCGTCGTGCGCGTGAACGAGCCGCGGCGGCTCTCGGCGGTCGCGCCCAGCCACGGCGACAGGACGTCCTGCTCGATTCGGGCGAGTGCGGTGTCGTCCGGGTAGAAGGCCCGCGCGACGATTTCCCACAGGCTCTCCGTCAGGCCGGCCTTGCGCTCATTCAGGACGCGGTAGGCCTCCGCCCAACCCTCGCCGGGGTTCAGCGCGTAGTTTGGCCGCGTCCGCGCGCCGGGGACGAACACGCCGGTGTTGGTCTTGCTGCAGACCTGGAGATACGACGACCAGTGTTTGGGGCCCCAGGACACCGCATTCCACGGCGGATTGCGGCGGTTGTTGGCGACGTGGTGGCCGTACTCGTGCGTGACGACCGCCTCGGAGGACGTGTCGGGGTAGGGATCCTCGCCCGGAGCGACCAGTTGCAAATCGCGCGGGCTGTAGCAGGCAAGCGCCTGGGAGCCGCAGATCCTCTGCACCTCGCTGAGCGGTGCCACGTAGGCCTTGACCGTTGCGAGCTCGCTGCCGTGGACGAGCGTCGCAAGGAAGTCTGCCCAGTGCTGGCCGACGGACGGATCCTGCGGGTACGTGTCGGAGGCATAGACCTGGACGATCTCGCCCGAGGGCGTCGTGTAGACACCGCCCCACCAACCGCTCCGGTCGATACGCGCGGAGCCGGCGGGAGTCAGGGTCGCGTCGGCAATCGTCCCGGCGCGGGCGATCTCCGATTTGCTCGGGCTCTGCAGGCG
>JALZOQ010000091.1 GCA_030913835.1 Actinomycetota bacterium
GGTTCTGGGCTTCCGTTCCCGCTCCCGGAACGCCGCGCGCAGCACGCGCGCGAGCCGCTCGGCGCTCGGCCGCTTGGCCGGATCGAGCGACAGAGCGCGGTCCACCGCGACGAGGAGCGGCTTCGGGAGGTCCGGTCGCTCCCGAGCCAGCGAGGGCGCGCCGGCTCCGATCGCCCGCGCGGTCTCGAGCAACGACGACGACCAGAAGGGGTGCGGCCCCGCGAGCGCCTCCCACAGCATCACGCCGACTCCCCAGATGTCGCTCGCCGGCGTCGCGCCCTGCCCCGCAAGGCGCTCGGGCGCGATGTACGCGAGCGTTCCCGGAACGTCGCCTGCCGCCGTCAGCGTGTCGGCCTCCTGCATCTGCGCGAGCCCGAAGTCGAGCAGGCGCACGCTGACCTCTTCGCCGTCACAGAGCAGGACGTTGGACGGCTTGACGTCGCGGTGGACGATTCCGCGCGCGTGCGCGTGAGCGAGGCCGTCAAGGATCTGCGCCGCCACCTCGACCGCGCTGCGATCGTCGAGCTTGCCGGCGCGCATCGCCTCGCGCACCGTCTTCCCGGGAACGTACTCGTAGGCGATGTAGACGTGGCTGTCGTCGCGCTCGAACGCGTACGCCCTTAGACAGCGCTCGTGCCGCAACCGGGCGGCCGCGCTGGCCTCGCGCTCGGCGCGCGACGCCGCCTTGCCCTCCCGCGGGACGATCTTGAGCGCGACCTCCAGTCCGCTTCGCTCGTCGAGCGCGAGCCAGACCGACCCGGAGCCGCCGCTGCCCAGCGGGCGCACGGGCCGATAGCGGCCGAGCACCAGGCTCGCCGACGGAGTTGGAACGGCTGCGGCGAGAGCCTCCGACATTGCTCCGTCACCGGTTGGCGGCATCCGGGGAAAGTCCTGCCGCCTACCGACCGGGCATGTCGTTACAGTGGTCACGCTCTCCCGGGCGTTGACGCCATGACCGAGCGCGGATCCGACATCGAGTTCGACTTCTTCGACGAAGAGCCGGCGACAGAGGAAGCGACCCAACGCCGCCGGATGCCCCGAGTCGGGCCGCCGCGCGGACCCGGAGGCCCTCGCCGCCCTGCGAGTCCCACGGCGCTGACGCCGCTGCTTCGCCTGCTCGGCCTGATCGCCGCGGCGATCCTGATCGTCGTCCTGTTGGTCTTCTGGCTGCAGAAATGCACCTCGGACAGCAAGCGCCAGTCATACGAGACGTACATGACGAAGGTGCGCGCGATCGCGACGAACTCCGAGCAGACCGGCCGCGAGCTCAACGACCTGCTGACGACGCCCGGCCAGAAGGAGACGGACGTCGAGACCAAGCTCGACAGCTATGCCCAGCAGGAGTCTCAGAACGTCACGCAAGCCGAGGCAGTTGCACCACCGGGCGCGCTTCGCGCCTCGCACCAGCACCTGATCGAGGCGCTCCAGTTCCGTGTCAGCGGCCTGCGCGGGCTCAGCGACGCGTTCCGGCGCACGGCGACGGCCAAGGACGGCAATACCGCCGGCCCGCTGCTCGCGGCCCAGGCCGAGCGGCTGGTCGCGAGCGACGTCGTCTACGACGACCTTTTCAAGGATCCCGTCCGGGCCGAGCTCGACGAGCAGAACATCACCGGTCTCAACGTCCCTGACTCGAACTTCGTCCAGAATCCGGACGTCGCGAGCACGCGCTCGATGACGCTCGTCTGGCAGCGCGTGCACGGCGCCTCGACCGGCGGCACCCCCGGCGGCCTGCACGGATCGGGGCTCGAGTCGGTCGTCGCGCAGCCCGAGGGGATCACGCTCCAGAGCGGGACCGACAACAAGGTCACGGCCTCGACCGACCTCGCCTTCGACGTCACGATCATGAACACCGGCGACAGCCAGGAAGTACGCATTCCCGTCGTGCTCACGATCGAGAAGAGCGGTGAGCCCTACACCGCGACGCAGACCGTCGACATCATCGATCCGGGCCAGACGAAGACGGTGACCTTCTAGAACCTCGACGTGACGAGCGCGCTCGGACTCCGCAGCACCGTCAAGGTCGAGATCAGGGCGGTGCGCGGCGAGACGAAGCTGAACAACAACTCGGCGTCGTACCCGGTCTTCTTCTCGATCGGCTGAGCGCGTGGAGACCGTCCTCGCATTCGCGGCCGGCGGCGTCGCGCTCGTGGCGCTTCTCGCGACGGTGTGGCTTTGGTTTCGGCTGCGGCGCGTGCGGTCGGCTCAGCTCGTCCTGCTCGGCGGGGGAAAGGCAGATCTCGTCGACTTTGCGGTTTCCCTGCAAGGGCGGATCGACGACCTCCATCGCGCCGTGGACGAGATCGCAGCGGGTCTCGCGCGGGTCGACCGGCGCGTCGACGGCGCGGTCTCGAAGACCTCGATCGTGCGCTACGACGCCTACGAGGGGACGGGCGGGCACCAGTCCGCCTCGGTCGCGCTGCTCGACGCCGGCCGCACCGGCATCGTCGTGACGGCGATCCAGGGCCGTGACTACGCACGGATCTACATAAAGGATCTCGACCGCGGGCGCGCGCCCGTTGCGCTCTCCCCCGAGGAGCAAGAGGCGGTCGAGCGCGCGATGGCGCACTGAGCGGCCGGGCGGTCTTCGCAGCGGCCGTGCTCCTGTTCGCGGCCGCGAGCGCGGCTCTGTTCGTGTTCCCGCGCGAGGACGACCCGCGAAGCGCCGACGCGGTCGTCGTGCTCTCCGGAAGCCGCGATCGCCTGCCGACAGGGCTCGAGCTCGTGCGGAAGGGCGTCGCGCCCGTGCTCATCCTCTCGGACGGCGCGGTCCCCGGCTGGCCCGAGGCGAACCGGCTCTGCGCGCGCGGAGGCCGCGGATTTCGCACGATCTGCTTCCACGCCGAGCCGTACAGCACGCGTGGTGAGGCGCGTTTCGTCGCGCGCTTGATGAAGAGGCGGGGCTGGCGCCGGGTCGTCGTGGTGACGTCGCGCTACCACGTCTTCCGCGCCCGGATGGACTTCCGACGCTGCGTCGATGGGGATGTGGACGGCGTCGGTGCCGATACGTCGTTCGTCCAGTGGGTCGAGGGGATCGCGCACGAGTGGCCGAAGCTCGCGTACGCCTTGACCGTTGGGCGGAGCTGCTGACCTGTACCCATTGCTAGATTTCAGGCCGAGGTGCAGCAAGTTCTCGTCCTGAACGCGAGTTACGAGCCGCTGAACGTGTGCACGGTTCGGCGGGCGCACGTGCTCGTCTTCAAAGGGAAGGCGGAGGTGATCGAGCGCCTCGACCAGCCGCTTCGATCCTCCACGACCAGCTTCGCGTGGCCGCACGTGATCCGGCTCGTGACCTACGTGCGCGTGCCGCGATCGGTGCAGCGGAAGATCTCCCGCCGGGCGCTCTTCGCCCGCGACGGCTGGCGGTGCGTCTACTGCGGCTCGATGTCGGGCCGGCTGACGCTCGACCACGTGATCCCCCGCAGCCGTGGAGGCGAGTCGGTGTGGGAGAACGTCGTCACGTCGTGCGCCCCGTGCAACCACAAGAAGGGCAACCGACTGCTCGCGGAGGCGTCGATGACGCTCTCGACGCTTCCGCGCCCGCCGGCGCCCGTGCTCTTTATCCAGCTCGCAGCCCCGAAGATCCCGAACGGCTGGCAGCCCTACCTGGGCCGCTTCGGCAGCGCATCGGCAGCCCGAGCTTGAGCTGGACTTGCACCACCTGCGGGGAGGAGCACGAAGGGCTTCCGCTCGACCTCGCGCTCGACGCTCCCTGGCACTGGGACGGGCCGCAGGCCGAGGGCGACCGGATCAGCCCCGATCTCTGCATCTGGACCGATGACGGGAGCGACCGCACGTACTTCATCCGCGGCGTCCTGCACATCCCGATCCTCGACGCGGACGACACGTTCCGCTACGGAGTGTGGTCGTCGCTCAGCGAGCGGTCGTTCGAGCGCGTGGGCGAGCTCTGGGACGATCCCGCACGGGTTCACGAGGATCCGTACTTCGGCTGGTTCTCGAACCGGCTGACCGGCTATCCCGACACGCTCAACCTGCCGCTCGACGTCGTCACGACGGAGGTCGATCTGCGACCCGCTTTCGTGCTCCACGACGGCGAGCATCCGCTCGTCCGCGAGCAGCGCCAGGGGATTCGCCTCGAGCGCGTGCGCGAGCTCGTCGAGCTGCACCTGCACGGCGCGTAGCCCCTCTTCTCAGCGCGGCGTCAACGGAGTACGCTCCGCGTTGACCCACAGTCCGACGAGGAGGCATTCGAGATGGCCGCAGTCTCGTGGAGCCCTCAGCTCAGCCAGGAATACGCCCGGCTCTTCGACGAGTGCCGGATTCGCCCGGAGCGGAAAGCCGCCGTCGACGCGATCGCCTCGAAGCTCGAGGCGAACAAGCCCCGGTACGCGAAGGTGCAACAGACGGTCGGCGTCCCCTGGTACGTCGTCGCCGTCATCCACAACATGGAGGCGTCGCAAAGCTTCAAGTCGCACCTCCACAACGGCGACCCGCTGACGCGACGGACGACCCACGTCCCGGCCGGCCGCCCGAAGGCCGGGAACCCGCCGTTCACCTGGGAGGCGAGCGCCGCCGATGCGCTCCAGTCGCGCGACCTGCAGCGCTGGAAGGACTGGGGCGTCGGTGGGACGCTCTTCAAGCTCGAGGGCTACAACGGGTTCGGCTATCGGATGAAGCACCCGCACGTGCTCAGCCCGTACCTCTGGAGCTTCTCCAGCCACTACAAGAGCGGGAAGTACGTCGCGGACGGGCGCTGGTCGGATACGGCCGTGTCCGCCCAGGCCGGTGCTGCCGTCCTGCTTCGGCGGCTGGCTGAACGTGGGACCATCGCCTTCGGCAAGAACGGCAAGCCGACGGCCGGCTGGGGGCAGGACAAGCCGGTCGTGCGCTATTCGGCGACGAACCGCGTCGTCCCGCACGCCGCAGAGCTGCAGACGTACCTGAACACGATTCCGGGGATCTTCCTGACGGTGGACGGGCAGCCGGGCCAGCGCACGTCGGACGCGTTCAAGAAGGTCACGGGCCACTACCTGGTCGGGGATCCGCGTCGAAGGGGCTAGGAGGGTTTGGCGGGACGTCGCTCGTTGTCGGGGTGCGATGGTCGTTCCGAGGGACGCCGCCTCGGGGCGAGCAGGGCGGTCCGACGGCATAGCGTCGTTCCGTCAAGCCCTCCTACCAGCCTCGACGGGTAGATCGGGGCGCTGCTCCCACTCGCTCCACGAGCCGGGGTAGAGCTTCGCTTCGCGGCCGGCGAGGGCGAGGCGGTGCAAGGCGACGCATGCGGTGACGCCCGAGCCGCAGTAGGCAACGACCTCGCCCGGAGGGAGCGTAGGCAGCGGCTCGTCCCACGGCGCGTTGTGCGCGCCCGGGATCCGGCCCGGGACGCGGTCGATCGGGTTCGGCTCGCCGCGCCACCGCGGTGCCAGGCGCGCGTCGACTACGACGAGGTCGCCGAGCCGTGCAGCGAGCTCGTCTGGGCCGATCGTGTCGTCGGTGCGGGGTCGAGGGACGAACTCGGCGGGCTCGACGGCTTCCGGCCCGCCGCGAAGCGGGCCGTGCCAGCCGGCGAGGTCGAGCACCGCGCAGTCGTCGTGCCCGTAGTGGCGAAGCAGCCACCAGAGCCGCTCGGCGCCGCCCATCGAGCCGTAGGCCACGACGAAGACGCCATCCTCGATCCCGGCGCTCGACGCCGCCGTGGAGAACTGCTCGTCGGTCGGGAGGGGATGTCGACCGCGCTCGCCCGGAGCGCCAGAGAGATCCTGCTCGACGTCCAGGAAGGCTGCACCCGGGATGTGTCCCTCGCGATAGAGCTCACGCCCTCGCTCGGCGTTTCCCAGTTCCCAGCGGCAGTCGACGAAACGGTAGCGCATGGCGAACGCATTTTTCCCATTCGCCCGCACCAGCGTGCGCTCGGGTCGCCTCAGCTGACGAGGGCGCTGCGCCGCTCGAGCAGGAGCAC
>JALZOQ010000092.1 GCA_030913835.1 Actinomycetota bacterium
CGCCTGCACGGTCGCCGGCACCGGAATCTCGCCATTGGCGACCTCGAGCACCGTCCCTCGCCTCGTGAGGATGCCGCGGTCGGTGAGCATGCGCACGAACTCCTCCGCGTAGAGCGGGTTGCCGCCCGCCTGCTCGAGGAGCGCACGCTGGGTCTCGGCCGGAAGGACCGCCCGTTCGAGCAAGGCACCGACGAGACGTGCCGTCTCGTCGTCGGAGAGCGGCGACAAGGAGACCGTGGTCGAGTTGCGCTTGCCGCCGCCCCAGCCCTCGTGACGCTCGTACAGCTCTGGGCGACTCGTGCAGAGGAGGAGGAGCGGGACGCCGCTCGACCAGTCGACCAGATGCTCGAGGAACTCCAGCAGCGCGGCGTCCGCCCACTGGAGGTCTTCGAGGACGAGCACGAGCGGCCGCTGGGACGCAAGCGCCTCGAAGAAGCGTTGCCAGGCGGTGAAGGACTCCGTCTGCTCGACCGACTCGCCGCGCCCCGCCCCGACGAGCGGCGCGAGCCGGGCTTCGAGCCAATCGCGCTCGGCCTCGTCGTCGGCGAGTGCCGCGACCGCCTCCCCTAGCTTCCGTCCCGCCTCGTCCGGATCGTCCGACTCGAGGATGCCGGCCTGAGCCTTCACGACCTCGCCGAGCGCCCAGAACGTGATCCCCTCGCCGTAGGGAAGGCACCGCCCCTGGCGCCAGTAGACGAGCTCCGGCTGCGCGTCGAGGAAGCCGGCGAGCTCGCCCAGCAGACGGGTCTTGCCGACGCCGGGCTCGCCGGTGACCGTGACGAGTTGGACGTTCGAGTCGCGCACCGTCCGTGCGTACGTGTCCTGCAGGATCCTGAGCTCGTGCTCGCGTCCGACGAACGGCGACGACCGTGCGGCCTCCGCGTCGACGCCGAAGCGGCTGCGGGCGCCCGTGGCACGCCAGAGGGTGACCGGCTCGGCCTTCCCTTTCAGCGAGACCGGCTCGAGCTCCTCGTAGACGATTGCGTCCCGCGTGGCGCGGTAGGTCAGGTCGCCGACGACCACGCCTCCGATCGGAGCGGCGTTCTGGAGCCGCGACGCGGTGTTGACCACGTCGCCGGTCGCGATCCCGGTTCCCTCGCCCGAGCGCGCTGCGAGCGCGACGAGCGCTTCGCCGGTGTCGACGGCCGCCCGCACGGCGAGCTGAACCCCGCCCGCCTCGTTCAGCTCCTCGATCGCGTCGAGGATCTGTAGTGAGGCGCGGACTGCGCGCTCGGCGTCGTCCTCGTGGACGACCGGCGCCCCGAAGACGGCCATGACCGCATCGCCCACGAACTTCTCGACCGTGCCGCCGAACCGCTCGATCTCGTGCTTGACGCGCGCGTGGTACGGACGCAGCGTCGCGCGGATGTCCTCGGGATCCGCACGATCCGAGCGGGCGGTGAAGCCGACGAGGTCGACGAAGAGGACGGAGACGACCTTGCGCTCCTCGCGCGCCGCCGGCCCGGGCGCGAGCGGAGCACCGCAACTGCCGCAGAACTTGAACTCCGCAGGATTGTCCTGGCCGCAGCTCGGGCACGTCGGCACGGGTTGAGTCTACGACGGAGACTCAATCGCTTTAGCGTGCGGGTCAGTCCGGGTCGGCGGAGATGAAGAAGGCGGCGAACGACCCCGCCACGCCGGTGACGACGACCAGCGCCCACAATTCGAGGAAGACGTCCACGATCCGACCGCCCGTCGTCAGCGGATTTTGGATCTGCGACGACACGGTGAGCAGCTGAACGGTCGAGAAGAACACGGCGTCTCCGAAGCTGTGGATGTCGCCCTCCTCCGCTTGCTCGAAGGCGTAGGTCAGGATTGAGCCGATCGCGTCGACGAGGAGCGTGAGCGCCAGCAGGACAGAGACCCTTGCGACGAGGCGCCGGTGATGCTCTCGCCACGAGAAGAGGCGGTGGAGCTCCTCGCGGATCATCGCCACAGTCTCAAGCGCCTCCCGGACGGTTTAGCGCACCGCGCGGTAGGCACAACCGCAAGCGATTCGAATCCAGGAGGGTTGAGATGCCACAGCAAGCGTGGAGCAAGAAGCGCGAGCGTCAGTACGAGCACATCGAGGAGAGCCTCGAGAAGGGCGGCACGCCCAAGAAGAAGGCCAAGGAGATCGCGGCGCGCACCGTGAACAAGACGCGGGCGCAGGCCGGCGAGGCACGGGAGTCGTCGCGGTTGTCCCGGAAGGACATGTCCCCGAGCCGCCGCGGCGGACTACGTTCGGGCACGAAGCGCCCGAAGGGCCGCACCAAGGATCAGCTCTACAACGAGGCGAAGCGCATGGGGATCGACGGCCGCTCGAAGATGAACAAGCAGCAGCTGCAGCGCGCGGTCGACAGCCGCAAGTAAATCCGTAGAGATACGCGCCGTGGCTATGCTCGCGGCGTGGAGCCGAAGACGCTCGATCACGTCGCGCTCTGGGTCGCCGATCGAGAGCCGATCGCCGATTTCGTCCTCCGACGGCTTGGCATGCACGTCGTCGACCAGACGGACACGTTCACGCTCGTCGGCTCGGACGCGCGTCGCGGCAAGCTCACGCTCTTCACGGTGGAGGGCC
>JALZOQ010000097.1 GCA_030913835.1 Actinomycetota bacterium
CGCCTGCACGCCCCGGGGCTGCTCATGTGCGGGGACGGTCCCGGGTTGGTCAACGTGCCCGCGCTGAAGGGCATCCACTACGCGATCGAGTCGGGCACGCTCGCCGCGGAGGCTGCCTTCGCCGCGCTCCAGCCGGGCCAGACTCCGTGGACGCCCGGCGCGCTCGAGCGCTACGACGAGTCGATCCGCGCCAGCTTCGTCTGGAAGGACCTGCAGGAGGTGCGGAACATGCGCCAGGCCTTCGGCAAGGGCTTCTGGCTCGGCGGGGCGCTCGCCGGCGCGATGACCGCGTCGAAGGGACGCTTCCCGCCAGTTCCGCTCAGCACCGAGCCGGACGCCGAGCAGACGCTGATCCGCACGAACCGCGCTCGACGCTACCCGGCGCCGGACGGCAAGTTCACGTTCGACAAACTGTCCTCCGTCTACGCCTCCGGGAACAAGACGCGCGACGACCAGCCGAACCACATCCGGATCGCCAACCCGGTCGCGCGAGACGTGGGCGAGGCGTGGGTGCACATGTGCCCCGCGCAGGTCTACGAGCTCGCCGGCGGCGACTCGGGCGACGAGGTGACGGTCCAGGTGACGCCGTCGAACTGCGTCCAGTGCGGCGCGATCACCGCCAAGGGCGGGCGGCTCACTCCGCCCGAGGGGGGCTCCGGGCCCGAGTACACGCTCACGTAGTTCCCGCGCCACGCCTCAGTTTCACGCAAATTGCGAGCGAAAGCTGTCAAAAAGTGTTGCAACTTTCCGAAATGCGGAGTACCTTCCGCGAGTCGCACCACCAACCTTGGGGGTCCACTTTGCGCAGGCTGCTTCTTACGTTCACGGCTACGGCGCTGCTCGCAGGCACATGGGCAGGCGCTGCCGCCGCGAACCACGCGTGGGGCAACTACCACTGGGCACGCACGTCGAATCCGTTCACCGTGCCGCTCGGCGACAACGTGACCAACACCGCGTACTCGAACTGGGACGGCGCGCTCGCCGGGGCGTCGACGGATTGGACGCAGTCGACAGTCCTCGACAGCCCGGTCGTCGCCGGCGCTGCAGGCAAGCCGAGGCGCTGCTCCGCGAACGACGGGAAGATCGAAGTCTGCAACGCCCGCTACGGCCCGAACGGCTGGCTCGGGCTCGCGTCGATCTGGACGTCCGGCAGCCACATCGTCCGGGCGAGCGCGAAGATGAACGACACGTACTTCGACAGCACGACGTACGACTTCACCGCCGAGCGACACGTGATGTGCCAGGAGGTCGGGCACGGGTACGGCCTCGGCCATCAAGACGAGTCGGGCGCTGACCTGAACACGTGCATGGACTATGCGAGCGCGCTCGACAACCCGAGCCCGAATGCTCACGACTACGAGCAGCTGGAGACGATCTACAACAGCCACCTCGACGCGACGAGCACCGTGAAGTTCGCGCCTGCGTCGGACAAGCCGCTGAGCGTCTCCCGCTCCGACCGGATCTCCTCGAGCGAGATCGTGGAGGACTATGGGAACGGCTTCCGGATCCACAGGTACATCTTCTGGGCCCTCGGCGAGTCGCGCGGCTCGGGTCACGACCACGACGACTAGCACGGCGTAAAAAAGCAGGATCCACGAGGGCGCCGACCACGGCGCCCTCGCGACATTCCCGGCCTCTGCGCCAAACACGCGGCGGAACCGTCACGATCCGCTGATGGCCACGGCCGCGCCTCAAGTCACGATCGACGACGTCATCCGCGCGCGCGAGCGGATCGGCGACCGGTTGCACCGGACGCCCACGTTCAGCTCGGCGACGCTCTCCGCGCGAATCGGCGCGACGGCGCACCTCAAGGCCGAGCTCTTCCAGCGCACAGGCTCGTTCAAGCCGCGAGGCGTCCTCAACATCTTGGCGCAGCTCTCGCCGGAGGAGCGCGCCCGGGGCGTCGTCGGCATCTCGGCCGGGAATCACGCCCAGGCGCTCGCCTACTGCGCGGCGCTCGAGGAGATTCCATGTCTCGTGGTCATGTACCAGGGCGGGAACCCGACGAAGATCGCGGCGACGCTCGAGTACGGTGCTGACGTCGATCTGGACGCTCCGGATCCGCATGCGGCCTTCGAGCGGCTCGCCGAGGTCAGCGGTGGCCGCGTCCTCGTTCATCCGTTCGACGACCCGCGCGGCATGGCCGGTGCGGGAACCGTGGGCCTCGAGCTCGTCGAGGACGTTCCCGACGTCGACGTGGTGGTCGTGCCCGTCGGCGGTGGCGGCCTGATCTCAGGCATCGCGGCGGCGGTGAAGGGAGCGCGACCGCAAGCTCGTGTGATCGCCGTCGAGCCCGAGCTCTCGCCGGCGCTGCATGAGGGCCTCGCGGCTGGCCACGCGGTTCCGGTCGCGGCGACCACGATCGCGGACGGGCTCAACGCGCCGTTCGCCGGGGACAACTGCCTCGCGATCTGCAGAGAGCTGGTCGAGGAGGTCGTGCTCGTGACCGAGGAAGAAATCCGGGCCGGAATGCGTTTCCTCTACGAGCGGGGAAAGCTCGCCTGCGAGCCCGCCGGAGCCGCCGCAACGGGAGCGCTCCTCGCCGGGAAAATCCCGGTGGAAAGCGGGGAAAACGTCGTGGCAATTGTCTCAGGCGGCAACGTAACCCCCGAAAATGCCTCTGCTATTCTGGGAGAGAAATGAAGACTGACATTCATCCCGACTACGTCCTCACCACCGTCACGTGCTCCTGCGGGAACACGTTCGAGACGCGGTCGACCAAGCCCGAGCTCCACGTCGAGATCTGCTCGAACTGCCACCCGTTCTACACGGGCAAGCAGAAGCTGCTCGACAGCGGCGGTCGCGTCGAGCGCTTCCAGCGCCGGCTCGAGAAGGCCGGCGGCTCGCGCCGCGGCTAGCACTCGATGTCACAACCCATAGGAGGACAGGCCGTCCTCGAGGGCGTGATGATGCGCGGCGCGTCGAACTGGTCGGTCGCGATCCGCAAGCCGGACGGCGACATCGCGCAGGTCTCGCGTCCCGTGAGGTCGGCGATGGCGCGGCACCGGCTCCTGCGTCTGCCGGTCATCCGCGGCGTCGTCGCGCTCGGGGAGTCCTTGACGATCGGCTTTCGCGCGCTCGCGATCTCCGCGAACTATGCGGCGCAGGAAGAGCGCAAGGAAGGCGACGACGAGGCCGCCGAGGAGATCGAGACCGAGATCTCGCGCGGCGCGCTGATCTTTGCCTTCACGATCGCCATCGGCTTCGCGCTCATCCTCTTCAAGGTCACGCCCGCCCTGCTCACCGGCTGGATCGGGATCGAGGCCGGCTGGTTCGTGATCGTCGAGGGGCTGATCCGCGTTTCGATCTTCATCGCGTACCTGGTGCTGATCTCCTTCCTGCCGGATCTGCGGCGGGTCTTCCAGTACCACGCCGCCGAGCACAAGGCGATCAACGCGTACGAGGCCGGGGAGGAGCTCGAGCCGGAGCGGGTGCAGCGGTTCAGCCTGATTCACCCACGCTGCGGAACGGCGTTCCTGCTCTG
This sequence comes from Actinomycetota bacterium, assembly GCA_030913835.1. Classification (GTDB taxonomy): domain Bacteria; phylum Actinomycetota; class Thermoleophilia; order Gaiellales; family Gaiellaceae; genus UBA5186. The sequence continues at coordinate 3,485 of JALZOQ010000097.1, forward strand.
GGTGATGGTGATCGCCATCTTCGTGTTCGCGTTCTTCGGCCGGCCTGCCTGGTACTGGCTGATCGCGAGCCGCATCCTGCTCCTGCCGGTGATCGCAGGGCTCGCCTACGAGCTGATCCGCTTCGCCGGCAAGCACACCGGCAACCGCTTCGTGCTCACGGTGCTGGCGCCGGGACTCTGGCTCCAGCGCTTGACGACTCGCGAGCCGACGCTCGACCAGCTCGAGGTGTCGATTCGGGCGCTTCGTGAAGTCCTCGCGCTCGAGGGTCGAAACGACCCCGGCGAGCGGAAAGTTGAGATCATGGCCTGATGCCGAGACAGCAACGCAGCGCAGACGTCGTCTGGGAGGGGAACCTTGCCCGCGGACACGGCACGATCCAAGCCGGGAGTGGCGCTCTGCGGGACATCGAGATCTCGCAGCCGACGCGCTTTGGTGACGCCGACGGGCACACGAGCCCGGAGGAGCTGGTCGCGGCCGCCTTCGCTGGGTGCTTCTCGATGTTTCTCTCAGGGGTGCTGACGAAGGCCGACACGCCTCCCGAGCGGCTGGAGGCGCGCGCGCTCGTCACCCTCGACGAGGTCGGCAACGGGCACAGGATCACGACGATCGACCTCAGCGTGACCGGCCGTGTGCCGGGCATCGACGAAGAGGCCTTCCAGCAGGCGGCTCGAGCGGCCGAGCAGGGCTGCCCGATCTCGAACGTGTTGCGAGGGAACGCGGAGATTCGGCTCGACGCGCGGCTTGAGACCTGAGCCGCACGGACGACGCGGCCGACCGGCACCGTCTGCGCGAGACCTTCGAGCGGGTCCCTGAGCTCTACGACCGTGCGAGGCCCGTGTATCCGGCCGCGGTGTTCGACGACATCGTCTCGCTCGGCCGGGTGCCAGACACCGGACGTGTCCTGGAGATCGGGTGCGGAACGGGGCACGCGACGCTGTCGCTCGCCGAGCGCGGCCTCGAGGTCGTTGGTCTCGAGCTGGGCCCTCAGCTGGCCGCGCTCGCCCGCAGAAAGCTCGTAGCGTTCCCGAACGCGAGCATAGTCAACGAGTCCTTCGAATCCTGGGAGCCCGACGGCGATTTCGATGCGGTCGTGTCGTTCACCGCGTTCCACTGGTTCGACCCGGAAGTCCGCTTCGTGAAGAGTGCCGCGGTGCTGCGGCCGGGCGGTGCGCTCGCCCTCGTTCAGCCGCACACGGTGCTGAACGACGACCGCTTCTGGATCGAGTCGCAAGAGGACTACGACGCGGTCGTCCCAAGCCCGGACAACCGTCCTCCGAAGCGGGCCGACGAGGTCGAGGATTTGAGCGCCGAGATCGACGCGAGCGGCGTGTTCCGGAACGTCGCCGCACGCCGCCATCTGTGGGAGACCCACTACACGGCCGACGAGTACGCGGCCCTCATCTCCACCTACTCGCCGAACCTGGACCTGGACCAGCCCACGCGAGCTCGGCTGCTCGACCGCATCCACAACCGCGTCGAGCGGCAGGGCTCGGTGAAGATGAGGTACCTGTTCACTCTGAACGTGGCAACTACCCTTGTGTAATGGCCGGCATGGAAGAACTTGTCGACGAGCTCGACCGCTCCTACCGCGAAACGCAGGAGCGGCTGTCCGATCCTGCCGTCTATAACGACCACCGCGAGGCGGCCGAGGTCGGGCGGAAGCTCAAGGAGCTCGAGGCCCCGTACAAGCTCGCCCAGGAGTGGCGAACGACGCGTGATGATCTCGCCGCGGCCGGTGGCGACGGCGAGCTGCGCGAGCTCGTCCCCGACCTCGAGCAGCGCCTGGCGGCGATCGAGGAGGAGTTGAAACTCGCGCTCGTCCAGGCTGATCCGGCCGACCAGAAGGACGTCATCGTCGAGGTCCGCCAGGGCGTCGGCGGCGACGAGGCCGCGCTCTGGGCCGGCGACGTGTACTCGATGCTGAACCGGTACGCCGAGCGCCGCGGGTTCAAGACGGAGCTGCTCGGCTCGAGCCCGAGCGAGACCGGTGGCTTCAAGGAGGTCACCTTTGCGGTCAAGGGCGACGGCGCGTACTCCGTCTTCAAGTGGGAGGGCGGGACGCATCGCGTGCAACGCGTGCCCGCGACCGAGTCGCAGGGACGCATCCACACCTCCACCGCGACGGTCGCGGTGATGCCGGAGGCAGAGGAGGTCGAGGTCGAGCTCGACCCCGGCGACCTGAAGATCGACGTGTACCGGTCGACCGGTCCCGGCGGCCAGAGCGTGAACACGACCGACTCCGCGGTGCGGATCACGCATCTGCCGACCGGCGTGACCGTCGCGATGCAGGACGAGAAGTCGCAGATCCAGAACCGAGCCAAGGCGATGCGCGTGCTCCGCGCGCGGCTCTACGAGCAGAAGCGTGCCGAGCAGCAGGCCGAGCTCGACGCGACGCGCCGCTCCCAGATTGGCTCCGGGGAGCGTGCGGAGAAGATCCGGACGTACAACTTCCCCGAGAACCGGCTCACCGACCACCGGATCAAGCTCACGACCCACCGCCTCGACCAGGTGCTCGGGGGCGATCTGGACGAGTTCACGCAGGCTCTTCGCGCGGAAG
>JALZOQ010000107.1 GCA_030913835.1 Actinomycetota bacterium
GTACCCGACCGCGGCGACCCGGTGGTTGACGGCGAACGTCCGCAGCTCGTAGTCCCCTCGCGGCAACGTCTCGCCCACCTCGAGCTCGACGGTCGTGACGTCGTAGCCGAGGCGGCCGACCAGCCGCGCCATCGCGCTCCAGAGCTCGCGCAGCCCCTGCGGGCCGTACACCGTCAGCGGTTCCTCCCGGCCGTGCAGCGAGAACGTCTTCAGCATCCCCGGCAGGCCGAGGTAGTGGTCGGCATGGAAGTGCGTGAGGAACACCTCGGGCAGCGCGACGAGGCCGATCTGCGAGCGCATGAGCTGGCGCTGCGTTCCCTCGGCACAGTCGAAGAGCAGCCGCTCGCCCCCGCGCCGGATCATCAGCGCGGTCGGGGCGCGTTGAGCGGTTGGGGCGGAGCCCGCGGTGCCGAGGAAGACGAGATCGAGGTCCACGCCACGATTCTAGGGAGCGTCCGAGCGCTCAAGCTTTCGCCGGACTCCGCCGATAACGCGCGCGAGGACGAACTGTGGCGTTGCGGCCGACGAATACTCAGGCGCGGGGCTCCCTCATCGAGCGCTCGATCACGCTCATGAGAGTGTTCCTCGTTGCGAGCGCCGTCATCCTGCTGTCGGGCGCGGTGATCGTGACCTGGATGCTGACCTCGACGCTGCGGCAACAGGCGATGTCTGACGCGCAGCGCAGCCTCGCCCAGTACGTGGACGGCGTCCTGCGCCACGAGCTCGTCCGCGGCGACCAGCTCGTCGTAGCGCCTGGGGTGTCCGCCGACCTCGACCGCAGGATTCGCCGCCAGTCCGAGCTCGTCACGGTGAAGGTGTGGCGGGCCGACGGCGTTCTCATTTGGACGAACCGGGGCAAGGGTCGGATCGGCCGTCGCTTCGAGCTCGACCACGAGCTCGGCGAGGCGATCGAGGGCAACCGCTCCGTCGCTGAGCTCGGCCGGCCGGGCGAAGGGGAAGATGCGCTCGAGAGCACGCTCGGCTTCGATCAGCTCCTCGAGGTCTACGCGCCGCTTTCTAGCGAAGACGGCCGCCGCGCGATCGGCGCCTACGAGATCTACGCCGACCCGCGCCCCATGGAAGCTTTCCTCGCCGAGCGGAAGCACGTGGTCTGGGGTGTTGTCGCGCTCGTCTTCCTCGCCCTCTACGCGGCTCTCGCGCTGCTCGTACGCACGGCTTCGAGAACGCTGCGCCGCCAGACGGTCGCGCTGAAGAAGCGCTCGCGGGAGCTCATGGAGTCGTACGAGCGGCTCGAGCTGAGCTCGCTGGAGGCGATCGAGACGCTCAACGCGACCGTGGACGCCAAGGATCCGTACACAGCCGGCCACTCAGAGCGCGTCCAGCGGATCGCCCTCGCCGTCGCGACAGAGCTCAGGATCGACGGCCAGCGCCTCGACGCACTTCGGCTCGCGGCGCGGCTCCACGACATCGGCAAGCTGGGGGTGCCGGACTCGATCCTCCTGAAGCCGGCCAAGCTGACGGCGGAGGAGTACGAGGTGATCAAGCGACACTCCGAGGACGGCGCCGAGATCGTCAGCAAGCTCGGCCGCCTGCGCGAGGCGGTCCCGTTGATCCGGCATCACCACGAGCGCTGGGACGGCGCTGGGTATCCGGACCGGCTCGCCGGCGACGAGATACCGCTCGAGGCCTGCGTCGTCGGGCTCGCCGACGCCTGGGACGCGATGACGACCGACCGCCCGTACCACCGCGCTCTCACGCGCGAGGAAGCGGCCGCGCAGGTGCGGGAGGGCCGTGGGACGCAGTTCGCCCCGCAGGTGGTGGACGCGTTCTTCCGCGCGCTCAGGCGCGGCTTCGGCGAGAGCTCGGCGCCGGAGCGGGCTCCGTCGCTCGAAGCGGTCGGCTAGGCGGCCTACCCGGGCAGGACGAGCGTCTGGCCGACCCGCAGAGTGGAGCCGGCGAGATCGTTTCGCTCCCGCATCTTCCAGACGCCTTCGCGCGGGTCGCCCGCGTAGTGCGAGCTGGCGATCGACCAGAGCGTGTCGGCCGGCTTGACCACGTAGCGCTGCTCGCGCCCGCCGCCGTGCGAGCTGTGCACAACGCTGAAGGCGACGACCACGACGAGCACGATCATGAGAAGCTTTCCGAACATGTGTTCGCCATGGTAGAGCGAACACGCGTTCGTGTCAAGGGTCCCGTCTATCGAACGGTGAAAGGCCGCGAGACGAAGAGCGACGAGCGCTCGCGGTTGTACGTCGCGGTGACGCGAATCGCGTACACGTAGCTCCCGGCGTCCAGCGGGCCCCCTAGGCGGAAGGCCATCGGCCTGTACGGGCGCAGCTTGCCCGCCGCGGTCAGCTCGCTCGCGGGACCCCAGCCGTCGGTCTCGACGCTGGCCAGGAGCTCGTCGCGTTCTTCGGGCAGCGACGAGGCCTCGAAGACGCCCGCTGTGTAGGTCGCCTCCTCCTCGGCACTTGCCGTGAACGCGACTCCTCCGCGCCCCGAGAAGCGTGCCCGCGCACCGACGACGCCGGTCGCGTGGCGCCACACCGACTCGCGGGCCGAGCAGCGTCCCTCGTCGGCGGCGATCGCGGCCCGAACGGCGTTCGCGGCCGGCCTCACGCTCAGGTCGGCGCGGAACAGGCCGCTCTGGAAGCGGTCGCGATCGGCCTCGTCGTCGAGGTGGAAGTAGTTCAGCGACTGGATCGAGTGGTCGCAGTTCGCGATGTGCACGAGCTGGCTGTAGATCTGCGCCTGCTTGGCCTCACTGATCAGGCGCACGTTCTCCTTGCCCCGGTAGTGGCGCGCCGCCCGGGCCGGCACTTTCGCCTGCCAGCCGACCTCGTCGAGGACGAAGGTGACGTACTCGGGGTTGAAGACGCTCGGAATCGTCGTGGGGCCCGATGGCGGGACGGGCAGGCGGAGACCCTCGAGGAACGTCGGCTGAGCCGTCCCGTTGAAAGCGTCCCAGAACGCCTGCTTGATCCGGCCGAGGTTCGGAACACCGGCGTTGGGATACCGGTAGCCGACCGCGATCGAGTCCGTGTTCGACTGCGGATAGGGGTGGAAGCTGAGCGCGTCCATGATCGGCCGGTCGCGGCCGCTCGCGCGGTAGGCGGCGCCCATGTGCGCGAGGTAGCGCACGGGCGAGGTCGAGATGTTCGACTTGGCGCGGCACTTGTCGTTCCCGCGCGGCGACAAGCCCACGCCCACGACCTGGATTTGCGGGTTCTCCTCCTTCAGCGCGTCGTAGGAGGCCGCGAGGAGCCGCTCGTAGGTCGCGCCGGCGAGGGGGCGGCAGCGACGGTCGTACTGCGGCTGCCAGAAGCGCCAGACGTTTCCCTCGTTGCCGACGATGTACTCGGTCACCGTCGGGAAGCGGGTGACGAGCTGGCGCAGGAAAGCGACGTACTGCGCGGCGCCGAAGGGGTTGCTGGTGATCGCGCGGGCCTTGCCCGTCCCGATCGCGAAGACCAGCTCGACGTCGTGGCGAGCTGCCGCCTCGACCGCCTGCTGGATCATCTCCTGGTGCACGATGCCCGTCGGGTTGGCGGGGTCGAACGGCACCGTCAGCGTGTTCTGCTTCAGCCCGAGGGCGGCGACGCGAGCGTAGAACGACTCGGCTGCCGCGGGGGAAGACGAGAACTTCCCGCCATCGTCGGTGACCCCGAAGTCACCGCCCGCCGCCGTGCCCGCAAGGGCCAGCCCTGCGAGGGCGCACGCGAGCGATGTCAGAAGGGTCTTCATCGAGAGGGGGTCCCGCGGGGAGTCGGATTTCTAGCGCACTTTCAACAGGGTCGCACGGACCACCTGCAAATCAGGGAGGACCTAGAGGCGCGCGAGAACGGCGTCGACGAGCTTTCCGCCGCCCGAGCGGACGGGATCGTCGGTGGGGAGCCCGGTCTCGGCTTCGGTAGCGGCGATGGCGGTGCGGGCGCCTTCCTCGGAGAGGTCGCGCGTGTTCAGCGCGACGGCCGCGACCGCGGCGGGACGCTGGGGCAGCGAAAGTGCCTCGTACAGCTCGATCAGCTCCCTCAACGGGGGGATCGGATAGTCCTTCCCGCCGTCCACGAACATGCTCTTGTGCCCCGCCTCGTGGCAGAGGACGTACAGGTGCGGCGCGCAGCCGTGCAGGAGGCCGAGGGTCACGCCGGAGTAGAGCGGGTGCAGGATCGCGCCCTGACCCTCGACCCAGAGCAGCTCGCCCCCACGCTCGTGGCCCTCGACGACGAGGCGCTCGGCCGCGCCGGCGAGAAAGTCCGAGACGACCGCGTCGACCGCGATGCCCCAGCCGGCGATCGCCATCCCAGTCTGGCCGGTCGGGACCATCAGCGACTTGAGCCCGCGCCGGCGTGCCTCCGCGTCGAGCTCGCACGACACAGTCATCTTCCCGATCGCGCAGTCGGAGCCGACCGTCAGCACGATCTGGGCCGGCACGTCGAGGTTGGCGCCCGTCGCGGTGGACAGGCCCTCCGGCGGCTTGCGCAGGTCTCGGAGCTCGGCGCCGCGCGCGCGCGCGAGCTCGGCGAGCTCCGGTTCGTCCGAGAGGAAGACGTGCAGGCCGTTCTCAACGTCGAGGCCGCGCTCGATGCACGCCCGGATCAGGTCGAGCCAGTCCGGCGGGAACCGGCCTCCCTGCGTGGCGACGCCGACTGTGGCGACGTCGGGCTTGAAACGGAGGCCCTCCTCGACTGTGCCGACGACCGGGAAGCCCTCGTGCGTCTCCCCCGCGCGCTCCGAGTCGAGGATCGCGACCACGGTCTCGGGCGCGTAGCGCAGGATCCCCCGCAGGGTCTTGCCGTAGTGCAGGTCGGTGGATTTGCCCTCAGCGAGTATGAGCCGTCGCATTGACCCCTAGCCCGGGCGCGTCGGGCGGAAGCTGCACGCCGTCCACGAGCTCGACGCCCGGCCACGGATCCTCGGCGAGCAGCAGGTTTCCGTCGAGGTCGACGTGGTCGCACAGGCTCGCCATCTGACATCCGGCGGAGATCCCGAGACCCGACTCGACCATGCACCCGAGCATCACGCCCAGGCCCAGCGCTCGGGCGGCGTGCGCCATCCGGACGCCCTCGCGGATTCCACCCGACTTCGCGAGCTTGATGTTGATCCCGTGCGCGCGCTCGGCGCAGGCTGCGACGTCGGCGAGCGTGTGGCAGTCCTCGTCCACGTAGATCGGCAGTGGCGAGCGGCGCTTCAGCTCGGGCCCACCGGGATCCCCCGCCTCGAGGGGCTGCTCGGCGTACTCGACCCCCAGCTCGGCCATCTGCGGCAGGTACTCGAGCGCCTCGTCCAGCGACCAGGCCTCGTTAACGTCGAACTGGAGCGGGACGTCGGCGACCGCGCGCACCGCCCTGACGCGCTCGACGTCCAGCCCGTCGCGGCCTCCGAGCTTCAGCTTCAGGCGCTTGTAGCGACCGCGAACCTTCTCGGCCCGCCGGGCCATGTCGTCCGGATCGCCGAGCCAGATCGTCCAGGACGTCGGCGGGCCGGCTCGCGGGAGGCCCAGGAGGCGCCAGACGGGCTGCCCGGTCAGCTTGCCGCAGAGGTCGTGGAGGGCGCCGTCGAGCGCCGCCCGGGCCGCGTACTCGCCCGCAGGAAGCCGCTCACCAATCTCCTCGAGCGCGAACGGGTCGTCCCCGAGCAGCTCGGCCGCGCCCTCGAGATATGCGAGCGCCGAGGCCGCGCTCTCTTCATAGCGCTCGATCGGCGCCGCCTCGCCAAAACCGCTCTCGCCGGCGTGGCGCAGCTCGACGTGAACGACTTCCGCCTCGTCCTCGGCGCCACGCGAGATCGTGAACGTCTCGGCGAGCCGCAGCGTGACGACACGGGCCCCGAGCTCCACGAGCGCAGACTACTCACGCAGAAACGTTGAAAGCCGCCCGAAGTGACGCTACCCTCCGGTCTCCGACCGAGGACAGTCCTTTGAGAGGGGAGCAAATGGATCGCATCCTGCGCCGTAGGCGCATCCACTTACTTGCGCTCGTCGCGCTCGTCACCGGCCTCTTCACGGCCGTGACGGTGTCGCCGGCGGCCGCGGGGACACATCACAGCACGGGGGTTAGCGCGTACTGCGGCATGTCCATTCCGGCCGCCTTCGACAGCATCGCCCGCCTCACCGCCACGTCGAGCCGCGGCCGCGGCAGCGATGGTCGCGAGCCCGATCTCGGCCAGATCGCCACCGATCTGCCCGCGTCGGCGAAGGGGAAGGCGGGCAAGAACTTCAAGGCAACGATTCCCGTCTACTTCCACGTCGTCACCGACGGCACCACCGGGAGCTTGACGAACGCGCAGATCGCCGACCAGATCCAGGTGCTGAACCTGACCTTCGGCGGCTTCGAAGGCGGCTACGCGACCGGGTTCAGCTTCAAGCTCGCCGGCGTCACGCGGACGAACAACGCCGCCTGGTTCTACTCCGGGATCAGCGGCAAAGACGCGCACACCATGAAGCGCACGCTCCGCCAGGGCGGAAACGACGCGCTCAACCTGTACTCGACTACGGCGGACGCGTACCTCGGCTGGGCCTACCTCCCGGACATCGTCACGAAGCCCGGCCAGGCCTATCTGGACGGCGTCGTCGTCGACTGGGAGTCGATGCTCGGCACGTCGACGAGGTACGCCGGTCGCTACGACCAAGGCGAGACGTCGACGCACGAGGTCGGCCACTGGCTCAACCTCGAGCACACGTTCTTCGGCGGCTGCAACAGGGGCGACTTCGTCGACGACACGCCAGCGGAGCTGACGCCCACGAACGGCTGTCCCGCGGGCAAGGACACCTGCCCGGCTCCGGGCCTCGACCCGATCCACAACTACATGGACTACTCGTACGACACCTGCTACACGGAGTTCACCGCCGGCCAGACGCAGCGCATGCGCGACGCCTGGCTCTACTACCGCGCTTCGTAAAGCCCATGGGACTGAGCGGTTCGGGAAGGGCCGGCGCAAGCCGGCTCTTCGCGTTTCCGGCCTACACTGCGACCACCAGCGCCCGTAGCTCAGGGGATAGAGCGTTCGCCTCCGGAGCGAAAGGTCGCACGTTCGAATCGTGCCGGGCGCATCCCCTAGCAGGACACGACAACTGACCAAGCCGCTTCAAACCCGCGATCGTGTGGCGGCCACGATCCTCATATGTGACGACGAGCCGCCCTTGCGCGAGCTAGTCCGCGCCATCCTCGGTGACGACTTCGACTACGTCGAGGCCTCGGACGGGGAGACCGCCCTCGCTCGGACGCGGGAGACCCGGCCAGCGCTGGTGATTCTCGACGTGATGCTCCCTCGGCGGAACGGCCTCGAGGTGCTGACGGAGATCCGCCGGAGCCCTGAGCTCGCCGATACGCCGGTCGTCGTCGTGACGGCCTGGACGCACGCGGAGTCCTCTGCGCTCGCCGCTGGGGCGAACCGGGTCCTCCGCAAGCCGTTCGATCCCGACGAGTTGATTGCCGCGGTCGACGAGCTCCTGAGAGCCGCATGACGACGAGCCGCTGGCACTCTCTCGAGGCGCGCCTGATCGCCGCGAGCATCGTCTTCGCCCTCCTGATCTCGTTCATCTTCGCCGTGCTGATCCTGGCGGTCTCCCAGCTCCGGGACGCGACCGACCGCGAGGCCCGGGCCAATGACCGCACGGTCGCCGCACTCGAGCTCGAGAAGCTGGTGCTGGACATGGAAACCGGCGCGCGCGACTTCGTCATCACGGGCAGGGAGCAACTGCTGCAGCCGTGGACGAACGCGCGGCGCCAGCTGCCCCACGGCCTCGCCGTGTTCGAGGAGAGCTTTGCCGAGAGCCCGCAGCGGCCGCAGGCGGAGACTCTCGACCGCCTGATCACGGCGTACGTCCGCGACTACTCGGTTCCGCTCGTCCAGCTTGCGCGGCGCCAGCCTTCAGCGGCGCGGATCCCGCTCGCGACCGTCGAAGGAAAGCACCGCATCGACGCGATCCGCTCGCGTTTTTCCTCGCTCCTCGAGGCTGAGGACCGGTTCGCGGAGAGCTCGGCCGCGTCTGCCAAATCCCGATCCCAGGCCGCCATCACCGGAGCGGTCGGGGGGCTCGCGCTGTCGGCGCTACTGATCGTCGGGTTCGGTGTTTACCTCGCACGTGCGATCGCCCGTCCGCTGCGAGGTGCAGCAGCAGGGGCGTCGCGGCTGGCCGACGGCGAGCTGTCCACCCGCCTGGCGCGGTCCGGCCCCGGCGAGGTCGGCGACCTGACGCGCGCGTTCAACGACATGGCTCAGAAGCTCCAGTCGAATCGCCTCGAGCTGGAGCAGCAGAACGATCGGCTTCGCGAGAGCGAGCGACTCAAGGCTGAGCTCGTGAGCATCGTCTCGCACGAGCTCCGCACGCCTCTCGCGAGCATTCTCGGCTTTGCCGAGGTCCTACTCCGTCACGACCTCGACGCCGCGAAGCGCCAGTCGTACCTCGAGATCGTCGTCGAACAGAGCAGGCGCCTCGCGACGCTTCTGAACGATTTCCTGGACGCCCAACAGGCAGAAGAAGGCCAGCTTCACCTCGCGGAGGAGGCGATCGACCTGGGGGCGATCCTCCGCGAGCAGGCACTGGTGTTCGTGGGGCAGAGCGACCGGCACGAGATTCGCCTTGACCTCGATGAACCGCTGCCGATGCGCGGCGACTCGGGCCGGATGGCGCAAGTCGTGGCCAATCTGCTCTCGAATGCCATCAAGTACTCGCCCGAGGGAGGCCTCGTCGAGGTCGCGGGTGAACGGTCCGCCGGGGACGTGCGGATCAGCGTACGCGATCACGGCCTCGGGATCCCCGAGGAGGAACAGCCGCGAATCTTCACGAAGTTCTTCCGCGGCACTGCGGCGGCAAGCGGCATCACCGGCACGGGCCTCGGGCTCGCGATCTCGCGCGAGATCGTCGAGGCTCACGGCGGCGGTATCGGCTTCTCGAGCATTCCAGGGAGGGGCTCGACGTTTTGGCTCGAGCTTCCAGCGGACGCGAACGGTGACGCGGCCGTGAACACCGCAACGAAAGGAGACACATGAACGGTCGCGTCGGTATAGGTATCGCGGGCCTCTGTGCGGCGTTGCTCTTCCCCGCTTCGTCCGTGTCCTCGACCGCCCTGAAAGGCCCGGGAATCATCCGGATCACCAGCCGAGAAACCCGCTTCACCCGTGTCGACGTCGGCGAGCCCGGAAGAACGCCCGGGGATATGGAGATTTCGCGGCTCCTGCTCTTCAACACGCGGGTCCGCCAGAGGGCCATCGGCCACGGGCAGCTCGTGTGCACCTACACCGGGGACAACTTCCGCAACTGCAACGGCACTTTCGTCCTCCCGGCCGGCAAGCTGGTCGTGAGCGGGGGGCTGATCTACCGGAGCCTCTACGACCTCGCCGTGACAGGCGGGACCGGCCTCTACTCGAACGCACGGGGCTCGCTGGTCGTGACCCGCGTCCGGCAAGCGCCTCCCAGAGACGTGCTGGTCTTCCGGCTCGTCGTGAGCTAGACCAACCCGTCGAGCGCGGCCTCGAGCCGCGTAGATCCGCCTCGTACTCCTGGTCGGTCGCCAGCACCTCGTCCCCCGGCCTAAGCTGGAGCGAGCGGGCGACGACGTTCAGCCCCCGCGGTCACGTCCGGGACGAAGAGAAGCCCTTCCGCATCCGCCCCGAAGGAGCCGTGATTCAGGTGCGTCCACGCAGGGTCGAGTAGGTAGAGATCTCGCACTCGGTCGGACGCTAGCCTGCTCCGGTGCGCGGCCGCTCTTACCTCCGCTCGCTCAACCCGCAGCTCTCGCGCGACATCTGGCTGCTGCAGCTCGGCGGCCTCACGAACGCCTTCGGCAACGGGATCGTCCTTCCATTCCTGATCATCTACCTGCACAACGTCCGCGGGATCCCGCTCGGGCTGGCGGGCCTCGCGGCGGCTGTGAACTCACTCGCCGGGCTGGCGTCGGGCTTCGTCGCCGGCTCGTTCGCCGACCGACTCGGCCCCCGCCGCGTCCTCGTCGCCTCGCTGATCGTGATGGCGGTCGCGACCTCGCTCTTCCCCCTGATCGAGACCGTTTGGCACGCGTACGCGCTGAACCTCCTGCTCGGGGCGGCGAGCGGAGCCTTCTGGCCGAGCCAGTCCGCCATGCTCACCGGCCTTGCGCCGCCTGCGCAGCGCCACTCCGGTTTCGCGGTGCAGCGGATGTCGATGAACCTCGGGATCGCGCTCGGCGGCGTCGTCGGCGGAGCGATCGCGCAGGCCGAGCATCCGCGCACGTTCACGGTCCTGTTCCTGCTCGACGCGGTCACTTTCGCCGCCTACGCCGTCGTGGCGGCGCTACTTCCGTCCCCACGCTACGAGGGCGAGGAAAGCGGGACATACCGCGAGGTCGTCCACGACCGCCCGTTCATGGGCTACGTCGCGCTGAACGCCCTGTTCATCAGCGCCGGGATGGTCGTCATCGTCGAGCTGCTCGCACCGTACGCCAAGAACGAGGCGGGCGTCGACGAGCAGATGATCGGGCTGCTCTGGACGATCAACGCAATCGTCGTCGTCGTCGCGCAGCTCCCGGTGGCGAAGCTCGCCGAGGGACGCCGCCGCATGCGCGGACTCGCGCTGATGGGCGTCCTCTGGGCGGCGGCGCTGCTGGGCATCGGAGCGGCCGGCACGTGGTTCGAGGCGACCCCCGCGTTCGCGCTCATGGCGGTCGCGATCATCGTCTTCGCGACGGGCGAATGCCTCCACGGGATCGTCCACGGGCCGCTGACGGCCGACCTCGCACCGCCGGCGCTCGTGGGCAGGTACATGGCCTTTGGATCCCAGTCCTGGCAGGCCGGGTGGGTCGTCGGGCCCGCGATCGGCGGCTTCGCGTTGCAGCACTCCCCGAACGCGCTGTGGGTCGGGGCTGCCGCGCTGAATCTCATCGGCGCGGCCTGTGCGCTCGGGCTCGAGCGCGCGCTTCCGCGCGAAGTTCGCCGCGCCCCGCGGGGTTCGCCTGCAGGGTGATCGGGGTACCATGGCGAACATGACGACGATGCCCGCGGAGGAGCCGTTCAGTACCGATGCCGAGCCTGCCTCGCATCCGGCGCACGCGCACCCGCGATCTCGCGGGCGACGTCCGCGCGCAGCCTGAGTCGCGGATCGGCGAGCTCAGCTCCGCCGGCCTGACCTGGATCCACCTCGAGTCCCTGAACACGCCCGACGCGACAGAGCTCTCGGAGCGCTTCGGCTGGCACCCGCTCGACCTCGAGGACGTGCTCTCGAAGCGACAGCGCCCAAAGATCGACGACTACCCGGAGTACCTGTTCGCGGTCCTCCACTTCCCCGTCTACGACAAGGCGATCCAGCGGCTGAACGCGGCCGAGCTGGACGTGTTCCTCGGCCCGGACTCCCTCGTCACGATCCCCAACGTCGAGCTGCTGCCGGTGACACGGCTGTTCCGCCGCTGCGAGGACGATGACGCATTGCGCGAGCAGCTCTTCTCGAAGGGCTCCGGCCGGCTGCTCTACGAGGTGCTCGACGACCTGTTCGACTATTGCTTCCCGATCCTCGACAAGATCGGGTACAAGCTCGACTCGATCGAGGACGACATGTTCGAGGGCGCGGCCGAGGACGTCGTCCGCGACATCTCCAACGTGAAGCAGGAGATCATCTCCTACCGCAAGATCATCAAGCCGGAGCGCTCGACGCTGCGCCTCCTCGAGCGGCACGTCGAGCGGTTCCTGCCGCACGAGCTCGAGCTCTACTTCGACGACATCGTCGACGCCGCCGAGCGGATCTGGGACCTCCTCGACAACTACAAGGAGGTCGTCGAGGCGCTCGAGGGCACGAACGAGTCGGTGATCTCGCACAACCAGAACGACGTGCTTCGCGTGCTCACGGTCTTCACCGTGATCCTGCTCCCGCTGACGCTGATCACCGGCATCTTCGGGATGAACGTCGGCTTTCCCGGCTTCGGGAGCGCGGAGGCGTTCTGGGCGATCGTCGGGATCATGATCGGCACGGCGATCGCGCTGATCGGCTTCTTCCGCTTCAAGCGTTGGCTGTAGCGCGCCGATAAGACACCCAGATGGGGTCTGTCGCCGCCGCCGCAGCCGCGCAGGAATCGGCCAGCCGCTCGCGCGCGAGCGCCGTCGCGGCGTGGTTCGAGCGCGAGAGCCTTGTCATCCTCCTGTTCGCGGTCTACTGGGTCGGCCTGCTCCTGCGGCTGCCGACGGCGCTGCTGTCGGACTCGTGGATGACGCTGCTCTACGGCCGCGAGGTGCTGGACAACGGGCTCCCCCACGTCGACTCCTTCATGGCCTGGACCACCGGCCGCCGCTGGGTGGACCAGCAGTGGCTCGCCCAGGCCCTGTTCGCCGCCGCGGGCAGTGTGAAGGCCGCGCTGCTGCTGCACGCAGCGCTGCTCGGATCGTCGCTCGGGATCGCGCTCGTCGCGGCCCGCAAGCTCGGTGGGAGCGCCCGCAGCGTCCCACTCGTCGCCGCGGTCGCGCTGCCGGCGCTGATCGGAGACTGGGTCCTACGGGCGCAGTCCATCGCCTACCTCCTGTTCGCAGCCCTCGTCTGGCTGCTCGTCGCCGACGCGCGCTCGCCTTCCCGGCGCGTGCTGCTCGCGCTCCCGTTGCTCGCGCTCTGGGCGAACATCCACGGCTCGGTCGTCCTCGCGGCTGGGCTCGTCACGCTGCGCGGCCTGACGATGCTGAGGACGGAGCGCTGGCGTGGCGTCGCGCTTCTCGTGCTCCCGTGGGCCTGCGTCTTCGCCTCGCCCTACGGTCTCGGGCTCGTCGACTACTACCGCTCGCTCTTCCTCAACCCCACGCTCGGCGTGGTCGTGACCGAATGGGCCGCGACGACGCCCTCGCTGATGACCGCGCCGTTTTACCTGCTCGGGTTCGCGACCGTGGCGCTGGTCGCGCGGCGGTGGCGCGGGCTCAGCGCGTTCGAACGGCTGATGCTGCTCGCGTTGCTCGCGAACGGCCTCTTCGCGTTGCGGAACATGGTCTGGTTCTCGCTCGGCGCACTCGTCGTCGTCCCGGCTCTGCTCGACGACCTGCTCGGGAAGTCGGAGGGCCAGGAGCCCCCGGCGCTCGTCCGCCGCGGCCTGCCGCTAGCCGCCACCGCCGCGGCCCTCGTCGTCGCGGCTGCCGTGGGCCTGCAGCCCACGGGCTGGTTCGAGCAGCGCTATCCGGCCGCAGCTGCCGATGCTGTGGCGGTCGCCGCCGCCCGGGATCCCAAGGCGACGGTGTTTGCCGAGCCTGCGTTCGCGGACTGGCTCGTCTGGCGGCATCCGGAGCTCAAGGGCCGCGTCGCCTTCGACGCGCGGCTGGAGCTGCTGACGCCGAAGGAGCTCGTCTCCGTCTACTTCTGGCGCAGCCACATCGGCAAGCATTGGGATGCCACCCCGGGCTGCCGAGCGGTCATCCTGCTGAATCTTCCCGAGGAGCCGTTCACCGAGACCGCGCTTCTCCGCGAGCGCGGGATCGCGCGCGTGTACCGCGACAAACGAGTGTCCGTGCTCGTGCGCCGGCAACCGCCGTCCGCCTGCGTCCAGCGCGGCACCGTTCCGCTCTAGGGCTGCATCTTCTGGTACAAGCCTCGCCGTGGCGCGGCAGCTGTGGGCTCCGTGGCGGCTCGAGTACGTGACGAGCGCGGACGAGGACGACGGCTGCGTGTTCTGCCGCGCCCTCGAAGGAGACGACGAGGCGAGCCTGGTCGTGCGACGCGGTGAGGGCGCGTTTGTCCTCTTGAACAAGTTTCCCTACGCGTCGGGCCACCTGATGGTCGCACCGAAGCGCCACGCCGGCGATTTCGGCGGGCTCGAGCCCGAGGAGGCTGCCGAGATCCATCGACTCGCCACGCAGGGAATCGCCGCGCTGAAGGAGACGTACCGCCCCGACGGATTCAACCTCGGCTGGAACCTCGGTCGCGTGGCGGGCGCCGGCGTCGTCGACCACGTGCATCTCCACGTCGTCCCGAGGTGGTCGGGCGACACGAACTTCATGCCCGTGCTCGCCGACGTCAAGGTGATCCCGGAGCACCTCGCCGCGTCACGCACCCGGCTCGCCGAGGCGTGGCCAACCAGCGCTACGGCCTAGCCCAATCGGGCTCGTCCGGGATGCCGACTGCGTCCGCCACCCGGTTGACGTAGTTGAAGTAGGCGATCACCTGGATCGCGTCGTGGATGTCGGCATCCGCGAGGCCCACCGCGCGTAGACGGTCGATCTCGGCGGGGCCGACCGACGCGGGTCGCAGCGTCAGCCGCTCCGCGAGCTCACAGAGCTCCCGCACGCGCGGTTCCAGCTCGGCAGCGCGCCAGTCGTGGGCCGCATGCTCGGCGAGCTCGTCAGGGGCGCCCTCAGCACGGAGGTCGTTCGCATGGGCGCGAATTCAGTAGCGGCACTCGTTCGTCGCCGAGACGACGACGGCGAGCAGCTCGCGCTCGACCCGGGAGAGTCCCGACGGGCCGTGCATGATCGCGCCGTAGAGCTGCATCGAGCGCCGCAGGACCGGCGCGTTGAGGCTCATCGCCTTGACGATGTTGAAGACCTTGCCCGCGCGCGCGACCGCCGCTTGGTACTCGGCGCGCAGCGTTCCGGTCGCCTCACCCTCCTCGATCAGCCGCAAATGCGCCATTCGAGGGATTCTCGCAGCAAGAATCTTCGGTCCGCGGCATCTTCGACCGATATGGGTGACATCGAACGTTCAGAAGCATCCACCGAGGAGTTCGGCTCCGGCCTGCGCGCGCATCTCGCGCGCCGCGACGACCCGATCGAGCCCACCGAGGCTCCGGCGGCGCCGCGCGCGCCGAGCAAGCCACAACCCGAGCAGGGCCCGACCCGGCACGACCTCGACCTCATGGCCGCCGAGCTCGAGGAGCGCAGCGCCCGCCTGACGCACCGCCAGGAGGAGCTGGAAGCGCGCGAGCAGCGCCTGGCCGAGGAGCTCGCCGCCCTGAACGCTGCCGCCCGGCTGCAAGCCCCGGCGCAGGAGCCGCCGCCCGTAGCCC
>JALZOQ010000108.1 GCA_030913835.1 Actinomycetota bacterium
CGTCGGCGAAGATCACGGCGCTCCGCTCGCGGGCTATGGCCAGGACCGCCTCCAGCTCCTCGGTCCCGAACGGCTCGTACGTCACCGGCAGACGAGTCAGGACGACGAGCGGCGGGTCCTCGAAGCCCGCGAGGGCCTCGGCGAGCTCGCCGGCGCCGCGCGTCTCGACGAGGTGCCCGCCGGCTGAGCGCACCGCGCGCACGACCGCGGGATGGCTGTAGCCGGGGGAGACGCCGACCACCGTGCTGCCGGGCTGCACGAGCACCTGCATGGCGACGTAGATCGCCGCGGTGAGCCGGTTCGTGACGAGGACGTCGTCCCGCTCGGGCGTGCCGCCGAGATGCTCGAGCGCAAGCGCCTCTAGCCGTTCGCCGTACAACGCCGGGGCCAGCTCGTCGTCGAAGAGCGCGGGATCCGCGTCGCCGGGAACGAATGAGCGCTCGAGCCCGGTGAAGTTGTAGAGCCGGCCGGCGCGGTGTCGCTCCTCGACGATGCGCCAGGCTCGCCGCAGCTTCGCGTGGTCGTCGGCCGTGCTGCGGAGGATCTCGCCGCGCGCGTAGGGCAGCGCATCGGCGAACGGATTCCCGAACCGATCGGTTGCCGCGGCGAGGTCGGCGGTCTCCACGAGACGGCACCGTAGCTGTCCGGATCTGTTGCCACTATTGGATACATGAGGAAGCTATTCGACAGTCCTGCTAGCACAGTGCTAGCATCAATGACATATGGCGACGTTGTACGTCCGGAATGTCCCGGAGCAGATCTACGGTTCGCTTCGCACGCGCGCTTCCCGCAGTGGGCGCTCAATCAACTCCGAGGCCGTCGAGATCCTCGCCGAGGCTGCCGCCGTCGAGGCCAGCCTCACGCCGATCGTCGACCGGCTGCGCGAGATCGCGGCTCGCATCGACTTGCCGCCCGACGCGCCCACTCCGGAGGAGCTGATTCGTGAGCTTCGAGACGCGGCGCCGCCTGGTCTTTGACGGGAGCGCGCTCCTCCGCGCCGTCGTGTCCGCGGACGACGCGGGCGCGCGCCGGCTCGAGGAGGTCGAGACGCACCTCGTCAGCGCCGTCGCTCCCGAGCTGGTCTGGGGCGACGTCGCACACGGTCTCGCGCGCTACGTCCGGGAGGGTGCCGTCGCTCCCGGCGACGCGCGCGAGATTCTCGAGCGGCTCCGGCTGCTTCCGATCAAGTCGTTCCGGATGCGCGACACCGCTACGGCGGCGCTCGCGATCGCGATCGAGCGCGGCATCAGCGCACACGATGCGTTCTACGTCGCGCTCGCCGAGGCCGCGGACGGGGTGCTGGTGACTGCGGACCGGCATCTCGCCGCGGCCTACGAACGGACGGAGCTGCTGGCCTAGACGCCGCTCAAGCCGGCCTGTGGCAGACGGCCTCGATGTTGTTCCCGTCCGCGTCGTGCACGAACGCCGCGTAGTAGTTCTCGTGGTAGTGCTCGCGCACGCCCGGAGGGCCGTTGTCCTTGCCGCCCGCGGCGATCGCGGCCTCGTAGAACGCGTCCACCGCGGCGCGATCCGGTGCGCTGAACGCAACGTGGGCCGCACCGCGCTCTTCCTGGCTGCCGATCCAGAAGTCCGCCATCCCTTCGCCGGCGCCGAAGCCGGCGGCGCCGGGAAACTCCATCTTCAGCGAGTACCCGAGCGGCTCGAGCGCCGCTTCGTAGAACTGCTTCGCCGTCTCGATGTCGCTGACGGTCGCTGTCACGTGGTCGAGCATCGCGCCTCCTAGTCCTGAGCCGGGTCCAGAAGCGCACTTTACGACCTCAAGCCGGGGTGGCTTTGTGTCGAAATACTCTTTGGGATGCTGCCTCCAGACCCTCGATTCGAGGAGATCGACCGCATGACCGCGCCGGAATTCGAGGCTGCGGTCATCGAGCTGCTGAAGCTCGCCGGGTACGACGACGTCATCCCGAGCGGGGGATTCAAGGGCAAGGGCGTCGACCTGGTCGCGAGCCTCGACGGCGTGCGCACGGCGGTTCAGGCGACGTGTTCGGCGCACGCGGTTGGTGTGGCGTCCGTCCGCGCGCTGATCGACGGGCGCAAGCGCCTGGAGTGCGATCGTGGGCTGGCGGTCACGAACAACTTCTTCTGGCCCGAAGCCGAGCAGTGCGCCGCCGAGTGGGAGGTCGAGCTGTGGGACCGCTGGAAGCTCGCGACCTTCGCGGACGGTCCTGAGCCCCAGATCGACGACACGGTCTGCGCCGAGTGCCGCAAGCCCGTTCCGATCGGCGTGACTGCGTTCTGCCTCAGCTCGCCTGCCCGCTTCCAGGGGCAAGTCTTCTGCATCGCGCATCAGAAGAAGCAGATCCGCGCCGCGTAGTAGGTGGCCGTTACGAACACGGCACGAAGTCGGCACAGACACGTGACGGTTCGTCTGCTTCCATGACTTCATGTCGATCAGCCGTCCCGAGGCGCCGCCGACGACGCGGCAGATCTACTCGCTCGCCGGTGCGCTGTGTGAGCGCATGGGTGAGGAGTTTCCGAAGACGCGCAGCGACGCGTCCGAGACGATCGAACGGCTGAGAATCGAGAACGGCCATCCCTCGCCCAAACTCGAGGACTCTCCTCGGGCGCTACGGCGGCGACGCGACGGTAAGCCCAAGAGCGAGAAGACGCTTGCTTTCGCCCGGCTCGCACGCGAGCTCCGGGACGAGTGAGGTGATCGGCTGGAGGACCGCTAACGACATCGTCGATCTGCTCGACGTCGACACGGTCCCGGCTTGCCGGCTCTGCCTGCTCGAGTTGGCTGCCGCGATGCACGTGCGTCGGGCAGGCGGCGAGATCGCGGCGGTGCTGGCGACGACCTGCGACTGGATCTGGCTCGAAACCGACACGGAGATCGAGGCGCGGATCGCGCGGCTTTCGATGCGCGGTGTCCCGAGCGCTGAAGCCGCTGCCAGGGACGTCAGGCTGAACGGGTCCGAGAGCCGGGTCGTGCGAGTCCTCGTCGCGCGACTCGCTCGGCGGATGGCCGACGAGCTGGGCAGCCGGGATCCTCCCCAACAGCCCGCGACCGTGCTTCCGTTCGGGGCCTAGGCTGCCGCCGAGACCGGGCGAATGCTCTCGAGCCGGTCGCGCGTCGCCCGCCGTGCGTCCTCGAAGACGACTGGATCCCGGAAGAGCTGGAACTGCGAGTTCGACGACTGGGCGAAGGCGTCGAGCTGGAACGCGAGCTCCCGCGCGCCGATCGTCGGCTCGAGCTCGCCGGCCTCCTGAGCTTGCTCGACCGCATGCTCGAGGTACGAGTGCCAGCTGCGGATCATCTCTTCGATCCGGTCGCGCACCGGGCCTGGGCGGTTGTTGAACTCGGCCGACGTGCAGGCGAAGAAGCACCCGCCGGGGAAGACCTGGCGCTCGGAGTAGTCGATCATCCGGTCGCATAGGGCCCACACGCGCGCGACTCCGCGCGGCGCTTCCCGCGCTGGGTCGATCACTTCGGCCACGAACATCGCCGCCGCGTGGTCGACGGTGGCGAGCTGGAGCTCCTCCTTCGAGCCGAAATGCGCGAAGAGGCCGCTCTTGCTCATGCTGGTCGCGTCGGCGAGCCGGCCGATCGAGAGGGAGGCGAGCCCCTCCTGCGTCGCAAGGGCTGCCGCCCGGTCGAGGATGGCGTGCTTCGTGCGTTCTCCCTTGGTCTTCAGCACGGCTGTTCCATTATAACTCGGTATTCGCAGCCGGGTGCGGTCATCTTCTTGACAAGAATAGCACGGTCGTACTATTATCTCCACCATGCAACTCGACCACTTGGTCATCCCGGTCCTGAACTACGAGTCCGCGAAGCGCTTCTACCGGCGGGCCCTCGAGCCGTTCGGATTCGAGGTGCTGCTCGACTGGCACGATCGACGCCGCGCGTATCTGGGCGTTCCGCCGGGGCCGAGCACTCTCTGGCTGGTCGAGTCTCGAAAGGCCGGCGGCCTCGACGTCTCGATCGCCGTCGACGACGCGCAGGCGGTTGACGCCTTCCATCGCGCGGCTCTCGCCGCCGGCGCCCGCAACGTCTTCGAGCCCAGCGTCCGGCCGGAGCACGACCCGAACTACTACGCCGCCCGCGTGGTCGACTGCGATGCGAACGCGATTGAAGTCGTGCACCGTGGCATCGCCGCCTCACGCGCCGCCGCGGCCTAAGAAACGAACCACGTCGGCGGCGTCCGCGTCGAGCGCTGCGCGATCCGCGCGCGCGAGCCGCCCGAACTGTGTGAGCTCCGCCTGACCGCCCTGGAGGCTCCACGTCGCGACGGCACGTCCTCGAACGAGCGCGAACGGACGGAAGATGCCGTTGTCGGTGACGATGCCCTGATGGGAGCCTAGGAGCGGCTCGCGCGACGTCCAGCCGAGCAGCAGTGGCTCGAACGCGCCGAGCAGGCGCGGGGGCGGGAGCTTCGCCGTCCGAGAGCGCCTGCGCAGATCGACCAGCCCGTCCTCGCCCTCCAAGAGCTCGGACGCAATCGCACTCAGCCCCGCGCGGGCGTCCCGCAGAGGCAGGCCGGCCCACCTGGCGAGGTCGCGGTCGTCAGCCGGTCCGTGCCCGGCGAGATAGCGCCGGGCCAGCTCCCCAAGCGCAACGTCGCGGTCAAACCGCGGAGGCGTCTCCAGCCAGTCTTGGACGAGCGCGTAGGCATGCTGACGGCCGACCATGGGCCCGCGGACGGCGATCCCCCGGAGCGAGGCCAGTACGAGGACGTGTACCAGCGCCTGGCCCTCGGTGCGAACATTCGCGCCGACCAGCCGGTCGCGAAGCTGCGCGCGGGTGAGGGGCCCGTCTTCCACAAGCGCCCGCTCGATCGTCTTCACCCCGCGCTCGGCGGCCGCCGGCGAGACGCCCTCCTGCCCGAGCCGGCGGGCGTTGGCGGTGAGCAGCGGCGGGGGTCGTCAGCGCGTGCAGCCACGGGTAGTCCTCGCTGCGGACGAGATGGAGCGTTCCGCGGTTGAGCCACGTGATCAGGAGCGAGCGGTCGTCGGTCAGCGCGTGGTCGACGTCGGCCGCGGCGAGGCCCTTCGTCCGGGCCCGGATCGCGAGCCGGGCGCCGCGCGGATCCTGGCCCTGGATCGCCAGCACCCGTTCGGCGACCGCGACTGGATCCCGAGCAGGCGGGCCGGCGAGCAGTTGTGCGTTGAGTCGGCGGCTATGCGCGCTTCGGAGGGAGCTCGACGTCATCGAGGAAGTCGGCGCCCTCCTGGATGGGCGGCGCGCCGTACGCGAAGAACACGAGCTCGTCGTCGCTTTCATTCCGCAGCTGCAGCCCGTTCATCGGCTCGACGCGGACGACGCCCCCCGGGCCGAGGTCGACTCGCTCGGGCTCATCGCCGAGCAGCGCCGTCAGCGTCCCCGAAACGACGACGAAGACCTCCTCTTGCACGTGGTCGC
This sequence comes from Actinomycetota bacterium, assembly GCA_030913835.1. Lineage (GTDB taxonomy): Bacteria > Actinomycetota > Thermoleophilia > Gaiellales > Gaiellaceae > UBA5186. Next base: position 5,381 of record JALZOQ010000108.1, read on the forward strand.
GGTGGCGGCGGCCGGTCGAATGGGGCGGATAGCGCCACAGCCTCGCGCGCGACTGCTCTAGGCCGAGCGCGGTCGTGAGGTCGGCGGTGCGGCGCGCCTGTTCGCCCTCCTTCGGCGGGCGCTCTTCGTACTCGAGCTTTTCCGCGTTGGCCCAGCTGTGCCCCATGTCCGCATCGTCTCACGTCTAAGAAGGAGAGGCCGGGTGCGCACGAAAGAAATTCGGGCCGGCGGCGGCCCAAGTTCGACGGCTGCGGATCGTCGCCGGTGCTTCTTCGCTGCATGATGAGGATCATGCAGCCTGAACTAATGGGGTCGGCCCGAGAGAAAGCTCCGCGTCCGGATCAGAGGCGCGCTCGTTTGCGCCTCGCCGTCGCGTTCGCCGCGATCAGCTTGGTGCCGCTGGGAACCGCCGCTGTCCTCTTGTCGCTCGCTTCGGATCGGACGGAGCGGCAACGAGCGGATCTGCGCGTCGACTCGGCCGTGCGGATGGCGGCGATCGAGTTCGCGCAGAAGCTGAACGCCGCCGACCGAACGGCGGTGTCGGTCGCGAACCTGCCGAGGCTGCAGCGAGCGCTCCGAGACCGCGATCGCGCCGTGCTCGCCAGATTCGCGGCTCGACACCCGGGAATCGTCTTCTCCGTCCGCCAGGGGGTCGTCGTCGGCAAGAGGCCCGCCGACGCTGTGGCGCGGTCTGCCAGGGTCGTCGCGGGAGGGCGCACGCTCGGCCGCGTTTCCGTGCTCGTTCCGTTCGACGACCGGATGCGCCGGAGCCTCGAGATCGAGACGCGGGTCTCCGGCGACCGGCTGGTTCTCGTTCGCGATGGGCGGGCGGTTGCGGGAGCGCCGAGGGGCACCGCTGCGCTGGACGTTCCCGCCGGCGCTCACCGCTGGGTCGAGCTCGGTGGGCAGCGCTATCGCGCGTTCGGCGTGCAGGTGCTGCCAACGGGGGAAGGGATCGTCGGCCTGACGCCCGCGGCGCTGATCGACCAGCGGCTCGACCGTCGGCGAGCGATCTCGGCGCTCGCGCTCCTCAGCTCGCTCCTCGCTCTCGGGCTGATCGGGTATGCGGTCGCGCCGGCGGTTCTAAGGGTGCTGCGCGAGCGAGGACGCGTCGCTCCGCCGCCGCCGACGGCCGAGGAGGTCCGCCAGGTCTCGGCCCTCATCGGTCATGCGCTCGAGGCGACGCACGACCCCAAAGCGCTCCTTCCGGTGATCCTCGAGGCCACCGTCCAGGCGACGCGAGCCCGTGGAGGACGACTTCTGGTCGACGGCGAGGAGATCCTGCGCAGAGGCTCCGTGGGCGGCGGGGCGGACCCGCTCGCGATCGACCTCGGCCTCCACGGCGACGGTGCCTTGATCCTCGAGCTGACGCCGCGACGCGGAGGGTTCAGCTCGGAGACCCGGGAGCTCGCGCATTCGCTCGCCGTCCAAGCAGCGACGGCGCTCGAGAACGCCCGTCTGCACAGAATCGTCCAGCGCCAGGCCGTGACCGACGAGCTGACGGAGCTCCCGAACCGCCGCCGCTTCATGGAGACCCTCGAGGCTGAGGTACGCCGGGCCGAGCGCTTCGGCACGCCGCTCGGGCTCGTCCTGTTCGACCTCGACGACTTCAAGCTGGTCAACGATCGTCATGGTCACCAGGTGGGCGACCTGGTGTTGAAGAAGACCGGCGAGGTGCTGCTCGAGCGGGTCCGGGAGGTCGACCTGGCCGCGCGACTCGGCGGCGAGGAGTTTGCGGTCCTCGTACCGGGGACGGACGCGGACGGCGCGGTCTCCCTCGCGGAGAGTCTTCGGCAGGCACTCACCGAAGCGGCAGTCGCCAGAGCCGGCGGGGAGGAGATACGGATCACGGCGAGCTTCGGCGTGACCGAACATGTGCGCGAGCGGACGGCGTCAGACCTTCTGGCGGCCGCGGACAACGCGCTCTACCGCGCGAAGGACGCCGGAAAGAACACCGTCGTCGCCCTCACGCTCGACCCGCTCTAGGCGGCGCTCATTTCTTCTTGCCTGCGTCCTTCGGGTCGGGCGACCCTGCCTGACCGTGGCTCTTGTCGCCGTGTCCCTTGCCGGGCTTCGATGGGTCGGAGTTAGGCGGCTGCGGAGCTCCAGCAGCGGGAGCGGCGGCGGCCGTCGGGGCAGCCTCTTTCTTCGAGCGCTTCGAATTGAGCTTCGCCGCGTGCGCTGCCTTCCCCCGTGAGGTTTTGACCCGACGCGTGGGCGCGCCGGCTGACGTGGGCGCGGCAGGCGCTGCAGTCGGCGCCGCCGCCGGCCCTGGAGAAGGGGCCGGTGGGGCGGGAGGGGCTGGTGCCGGTGGCGCCGGCGGTGCCACCGGCTGTGCCGGAGGTGACGCAGGACGTGGGGCCGGCGGTCGAGGCCGCGACGTGGACGAATTCGGTGAGGGGAGCCGTCCGGCGGCGGTGGGCGCTGCGGACGCCACAGGAGCGCGACCGAAC
>JALZOQ010000115.1 GCA_030913835.1 Actinomycetota bacterium
CCAGAGCACGAGGTACTGCGGCGGCGCGACCGTCGAGATGGGGTCCATCTGGAGGAAGCCGAGCCGCCGCACCGTGTCGAGGACGCCGGTCGCGCTTCCGTCGAGGAGCTGCGCCCGTACGGCGGCCCGGCGCGCCTCCTCGAGGGTCACGGCCGGCGCTTCGACCGCGGCCATTTCACGCGCTCGGCGCCGAGGAACTCCGCCAGTCCTCCAACCGTGGTCTCGAGCGGCACGTCCCTCGGCGCGCCCGGCTCCCACTTGATCCTGTTGATCCGCAGCACGCCGGCCTTGCGGTCCATGGTCGGGTCGATCCGGCCCACGAGGTCGTTGCCGTGCAGCACAGGGAGGACGAAGAAGCCCCAGCGCTTCTCCTTCGGGACGTAGATCTCGAGCCGGAAGTCGAAGTCCCAGAGCGACTTGGTGCGCTTGCGGTGGCGAATCAGCGGGTCGAACGGGGAGAGCAGGGTCGTATGCGGCTCGGGCTCCGGTCGGTCCAGGAGCTTCAGGTCGTCCCGGTGCGCGTACCACGTGCCCTTCTGCCCCTCGACCTCGACAGGCTCGACGCCGTCGAGCTCGCGAACGACGTCGTCGAGGCCGTAGAACGGGCCGCCGACGAACGGCTCCTCGCGGACCTGCTGCCCCGTCGCGACGCCGAGGCCGCGCAGCGACCGGAGCGCAACGTGCCGTTCCACCTCGTCGAGCGGTGCCGGCTCGGCCGGCGGGAGGACCTGTTCGGGAAGCGCCCAGAGCCGCTGCGCGCTCTGCCGGCCGTGGACGAGCACCTCGCCCTTCGCCCAGAGCAGCTCGAGCATGCGCGTGACGTTGCGGTCGTTCGTCCAGCCCGTCGACTTCCAGGCCCGGTCAGAGACGTCGACGACCTCACGTGAGGGGAGCGGGCCACGTTCTCTGAGCTGCGTGAGGATCGACTCGCGGAGGGCCGCGTTGTCCGCGAGCCACCGCTCGATCGTGTCCGGGTAGCCGGCGCGAAACATGTGCGGAAAGCGACGCATCAGCGCGAGGTGCAGGCGATACTCGTCGGCCGGCACGATCGCGGCGGAGTACTCGTAGAGCTTCCGCTCCGCGAGCAGTTGCTCGAGCTTCGCCGTGTCGTAGGTCCCCAGCCGGCTGAAGAGGACGAGCAGGTGGCTGCGCGCGACCGCGTTCGTCGGGTCGAGCTGGAGATAGCCGATCTTGCGAACGACGTCGAGGATCCGGGCGCTGCCGCTCAGCGAGCCGTCGAGCAGCGTGCCCGCGACCGCGAGGCGGCGCGCCTGTGCGAGGCTCAAGGTCGGAGTGGACTTCACCGAGTACGCACTCTCGCATCTGCCCTCGCCGCCGGCGCGCGTGCTCGAGGTCGGCTGCGGATCACGCGGTGGCGTCACACCGGCGCTGCTCGAACGGGGGTACGACGTGCTCGCGAACGACCCGCAGGCGCCGGACGGGCCGAGCTACGTTCGAGCGACGCTCGAGGAGCTGGACGATCCCGGTCCCTTCGCCGCCGTCGTCGCGGGACGTGTCCTGCACCACGTCCATCCGCTCGAGCCGGCGCTGGACAAGCTCGCCTCGCTCGCACCGCTCTTGATCGTCGACGAGTTCGCGTGGAACCACCTCGACGACGCGACGCGCGCCTGGTACGAGGCCGAGCGAGCCGTGCTCCAGAACGGCCCCGACCTCGACCGGTGGGCCGAGGAGCACCGGAACCTGCATCCGTGCGAGCCGCTGCGCCTCGCTCTCGACGCGCGCTACGAGGAACGCCACTTCGAGTGGAGGCCGTACCTCTACCGCTGGCTCGGCGGCGCAGGCACCGAGTCGCGCGAGCGCGGAGCAATCGATGCGGGCGCGATCCGTCCGCTCGGGTTCCGCTACGTCGGGGCTACGCGGTCACGCTGACGACGCGCTCCGCCGTCTCGCTGCGGTAGTCCTCGCCGAGCTTCTCGCGCAGCTGCGTCTCCAGCTCGCCGCTCGCGGCCAGCTCCTCGACGATGTCCGCACCGCCGACGAGCTCGCCCTTGATGAAGATCTGCGGGATCGTCGGCCAGCCTGAGACCGCGGACAGCTCCTGGCGGATCTGCGGGTCGGGCAAGACGTCCACCGCCGTCACGGGAGCACCCGCCTCGCGCAGCGCCCGCAGCGCGCGGTCGGAGTTGCCGCACATGACGAACTGGGGCGTGCCCTTCATGAACACGGCGACCGGCTCGTTCTCGATCACTTGCTGGATCTTCTCGCGCATCAGATCGTTCCTCTCGTCTTGATTCGGAGCTCGTGGATCGTCCCGTCGCGCAGCGGTTCGGCGAGCGCGGCGTTGACGAGACGGTGCTGGTCGACCAGCGGCAGCCCGTCGAATCGCGGGCTCGTCACCGTCACCTGGAAGTGGTCGCCCCCGCCGGTCCGGTCGACGACCGAGAGCTCGGTCGCGTCCGGAAATGCGCGCTCGAGCAGGGTCTGGAGGGGTTCCGCGGCCATCGCGGTCATGCTAGCCCGCATGCGCGAGCCTGCGGACGAAAGCATCGTGCGGAGCAGTCCGCCTCTCTCGCCAATGTGTGCACACTGAGCACGTGGCGGCGACCCCGAAGATCCGCTGCAGCGGGAGCGCTCGGAGCGACGGACGGTCGAGCGTGAGCTCGGTCACGACAGCTGGAGGACGAGGATCGCGGCGACGCCGAAGCTGCGACTGGGGCGACGACGAGGCGCGGCTCGAGTGCTTCCGCAGGGCCCATGCCGGAACGTTGGCCCGCAGGCGCCAGCTTCAGAAACGGCTTGTTTTAGCCGCTGCGGTGGTGCGCGAGGTACTCGAGCAGGTCGCTCCGCGTCAGCACGCCGACGGGCTTCCCCTCGCGCGCGACGACGACGGCGTTCGTCCGCCCGGTCAGGGTCGCGAACACCTCGTCCAGCGACTGCTCGGCTTCGATCGCCGCGAGCGGCGGCTGCATCGCCGCGGCGACGTCCTCGTGCAGCGCGTCCGGGTTCTTGAACACGCGGTCGAGCAGATCGCGGTCCTGCAGCGATCCGATCACGTCGGCGAGCGAGTCGATCTCGCCGTTTCGCACCACCGGGAGCTGCGAGATCGAGTACTGCTGCATCACGTCGATCGCCTCGCCGACCTTTTGCTGCGACCCGATCGTGACGAGAGCCGGCACGTCGACCTCCTCCATCCGCTTCGAGCGCAGCACCTGCTCGACGGTCGGAACCGGGGTGCGCCGCTCCGCGAAGCCGTGGTCGAGCATCCAGTTGTCGTCGTAGAACTTCGACAGGTAGGAGCGGCCGCTGTCGGGGATCATCGTCAGGATCCGCGCCTCGGGGCCGAAGCGCTCTGCGATCTGGAGCATCGCGGCGACCGACGTCCCGCCGGAGCCGCCCGCGAGGATGCCTTCCTCCCGGGCCAGACGACGCGCGACGAGGAACGAATCGCGGTCGGAGACGCGGACCCACTCGTCCACGACCTCCGGATTCATCGTTGCCGGCCACGTGTCCTTGCCGATCCCCTCGACGAGGTAGGGGTGGAGGTCCGAATCGTCCTTCGCGGTGTAGACCGACCCCTCGGGATCGGCGCCGACGATCAGCAAGTCCGGATTGCGCTCCTTCCAGTACTTGCCGACGCCGGAGATCGTCCCGCCCGTACCGACGGAGATCACGAGCGCGTCGATCTCGCCGCCCGTCTCCTCCCACAGCTCAGGGCCGGTGCCCTCGTAGTGAGCGGTTGGATTGGCCATGTTCGAGTATTGGTCGGGCTTGAACGCGCCGGGGATCTCCTCGGCGAGGCGGTCCGAGACGGAGTAGTAGCTCTCGGGGGAGTCGTGCTCGACCGCCGTTGGGCAGATCACGACCTCGGCGCCGTACGCGCGCAGAAGCGCGATCTTCTCCTGGCTCATCTTGTCGGGCATGACGAAGATGCAGCGGTAGCCCTTGATCGCCGCTGCGATCGCGAGGCCGACA